>DGDX01000033.1 GCA_002385665.1 Firmicutes bacterium UBA3941 | reverse complement strand
TCTGCAGGGCAAACCGGGTCGCCTCCTCCAGGCTGTTGGCGATGGTGCTTTTGGGATCCCTTTCCCCAATCTCCTCCATGGTCCTCTTAAAGAGCTCTCTGTCCTCGGCTTTTTTTATGGATTCCAGGCAGGTGCCCAAAAGCCTGATATCAAGATCATTCAAGATTCCGCTGTCGGCCAGTTCCATGGCCAGATTCAGGCCCGTCTGGCCCCCTAAGGTGGGCAGGATGCCTTGAGGTCTTTCTATACGTAAGATCTTCGACACAACATCCAGGGTCAGGGGCTCTATATAGATCCTATGGGCCATATCCAAATCCGTCATTATGGTAGCCGGATTGCTGTTTACCAGGATTACCTGAATTCCTTCCTCTTTTAGGGCCTTGCAGGCCTGGGTACCGGAATAATCGAATTCAGCTGCCTGACCGATTACGATAGGTCCCGATCCGATAACCAGGACCTTGTTTAGACTCTCAAGCTTTGGCATGGTTTAACTCCTAGCTATGTGACTTAGTGATATCGGCCAATTCATTTTCCAGGGCCTTTATCAGCTTTTGGATATCTTCCTTTTGGATGATGAGGGGTGGTACAAACCTTAAGGTGTTGTGTCCTGCACAGTTGACAACAAAGCCCTTTTCCAGCAGAGAAAGAACTACTTCCCTTCCTGAAACCCTTTCATCCAGCTCCATACCCAGCATCAGACCCTTACCCCGAACATCCTTGACAAAGGGGAATTTATCCTTTAGCTTTAGTAGCTGACCCATAAAGAAGCCGGCTGTGTCATTGACCTTTTCCAGGAAGCTTGCTTTCGTGACCTCCATTAGTACGGCCAGGGCTGCAGAACAGGCCAGGGGATTTCCGCCGAAGGTAGTGCCGTGATCTCCGGGTTCCATGGCCTGGGCTACGGATTCCCTGGCTACAACGGCACCTATTGGAATGCCGCCTCCCAGGCCCTTGGCCAGGGTAAAGATATCAGGCTCAACGCCATAGTGCTCATATGCAAAGAGCTTTCCGGTCCTGCCTATGCCTGTTTGAACTTCGTCAAAGATCAGGAGGATCCCCTTCTCATCGCAAATCTTCCTAAGGGCCTTTATATATTCGGGATTGGCCTCTATTATCCCGCCCTCTCCCTGGATGGGTTCGATCATTATAGCGCAGGTCTTGTAGGAGATGGCATTTACTACCGCCTCGATGTCGTTAAAGGGTACATGGACAAAACCCGTGGGCATAGGTTCGAAGGGCTTTTGATACTTCTCCTGCCCGGTGGCGGCCAGGGTAGCCATGGTGCGGCCATGGAAGGAATTGAGGGTGGTAATGATTTCATACCTATATTGATGCTTTGAATAATAGTATTTTCTCGCCAGTTTAATTGCTCCTTCATTGGCCTCAGCACCGCTGTTTCCAAAAAAGACCCTGTCCCCGCAGCTGTTCTCCACCAGAAGTCCGGCCAGTTGGGCCTGGGACTTAATGTAGAAGTGGTTGGAGCAATGGAGCAGCTTGTTAACCTGACTTAGTATTGCCTTATTGAGGGCAGGGTGATTATAGCCCAGGGTATTCACGGCAATGCCCCCGAGAAAATCCAGGTATGATTTCCCTTCCGAATCGTAGAGGGTACAGCCTTCTCCGTATTCAAAGGACACGGGCAGCCTGGTTCCATAGGTATTGAGATAGTACTTTTCGTCCAGCTCCTGTACAAACTTATAATCTAAGTTTTCCACCTTAACAGCCTCCTTTTGTAACCATGGTTCCAATTCCCTTATGGGTGAATATCTCCAACAGTATGGGGTGGGGGATGGTGCCGTTCAGTATATGAGTCCTGTTTACGCCTTGCTGGATACCCTTGATACAGGCCAGGACCTTGGGTATCATGCCCCCTGTGATGATCCCCTTGTCCATAAGTTCATATATTTCCGGCACAGAAATAACCGAGATCAGGGATTCTGGATCATTGGGGTCTAAATATATCCCGTCTATATCCGTAAGAAAGATAAGCTTTTCTGCCTTCAGGGCGGCGGCTATCTCTCCGGCGGCAGTATCCGCGTTTATGTTATAGCTCTGGCCCTTGTCATCAGTGCCGATAGGGGCGATAACGGGAATATATTCGTCGCGGGCCAGGACCTCGATTATCTTGGAATCGACCTTCTTAATCTCCCCCACATAGCCCAGATCCACATTGTCTATTGAAACCTTCTTTTCCACTTGGATTAGATTCCCGTCCTTGCCGCAAATCCCAATTGCCTTACCGCCCAAGCTGTTGAGCTGGGAGACAATCTCCTTGTTAATGGAGCCGGCCAGGACCATCTCCACTACATCTATGGCATCCTCAGTGGTGATCCTAAGCCCCTTGTGGAATTGGGATTCTATGTTCATTAAATTCAGGGTTTCACTGATCTTCGGGCCTCCGCCATGGACCACTACAGGATTGACACCCACGTACTTCAGAAGGGTGATGTCCTGCATGATGGTTTTTGTTATCTCCTCGTCGACCATGGCATTCCCGCCGTATTTAACAACTACCGTCTTGCCGCTGAGCTTTTGAATATAGGGGAGGGCTTCCACAAGTATGTTTGCTTTATGTATAAGGGTGTTCATATATTAATCCTCATTTCAAAGAATTATTAACTTAAAGATTCATTCAGTCCTTAGCAATACTCTGGTAGTGGATTCTATATAGAGAATTGTCCAAGGGACTGTAACGCATAATTCACTAATGGCTTTTCAAACGTGGTTTAGACCATCGAACAGGTCACAGGTACCAGCCGATCCGGGGTAAGCCCAGCTCCTCATCCAGGTCAAACATGATATTCATATTCTGTATTGCCTGGCCGCCGGCACCCTTTATCAGGTTGTCGATGGCTGAAACCAGGATGATCCTTCTGGTCCTCTTATCTATGGCAAAGCCAATATGGCATCCGTTGGAGCCGTTCACAAACTTTACCTCCGGCAGCTTACCCTCAGGGTATAGGTGTACAAAGGGCGCCTCCCTGTAGAAGTCACTGAATATGTCGTATACTTCCTGGAAGGATAGGGGTTCCTTAAGGCTTGCATATATTGTGCTTAATATACCCCGCTTTATGGGCATAAGATGGGGGGTAAAGGAGAGGGTTACATCATTTCCGGCCAAAAGCCCCAGTTCCTGTTCTATCTCGGAGGTATGCCTATGGGTGGACACCTTATAGGCCTTCATGTTTTCATGGGTCTCACAGAAGTTAAGCTCTACGGAACTTGCCCGACCAGCACCGGAGGCTCCCGACTTGGCGTCAATAATTATGGAGTTATTATGGATAAGGTCATTATGTACCAAGGGGGCCAGCGGCAGTATGGCACCGGTGGGATAGCACCCGGGATTTCCTATAAGCTGTGCCTTCCTTATCTTCTCCTTGTGTATTTCGGGCAGGCCGTAAGTTGATTTATCCAAAAGTTCGGGATTTGGATGCCGGTATCCATACCATTCTTCAAAAATCATCGGGGAGATGTAGCGAAAATCTCCGCTAAGATCTATAATTTTTACCCCGGTTTTGTATAGATCCGGAATTACCCCGGATGATGCTCCGTGAGGGAGACAGGTAAAGACTACATCCACATCCTCCACGATTTTTTCTATCTCCACCT
>DGDX01000017.1 GCA_002385665.1 Firmicutes bacterium UBA3941 | reverse complement strand
CCCTCATATTCGCTCTTGTAGATGTCCCCCTGGTCATAGAGCTTTTTAAAGATCTTCTGAACGATTTCCTGATGCTCAGGATCCGTGGTCCTGATAAAATGATCGTAGGATATATCCAGTGTCTTCCATAGCTCCTTAATACCAGCCACAATCCGGTCTACGTACTCCTTGGGGGTAACCCCGTTTTCTTTGGCAATCCGCTCGATCTTTTGCCCGTGCTCATCGGTACCCGTTAAAAACATCACGTCATAGCCCGTCAATCGCTTGAAGCGGGCCATGGCATCGGCTGCCACCGTGGTATAGGAGTGCCCTATATGCAGCTTATCGCTGGGATAATAGATAGGGGTAGTGATATAAAAGGTTTTTTTGTCCTTCATATTTGTGGTCATCCTTTCTTATACAAATTATAATTCTGTCCTATAGTTGTCACATCCATAGCATATCCCTCAAAATCCCGTGTACATACGACTAACTTCGCTTAATTAAAGGGTCTTGCCATATCAGTAATATGTGACAGTATTACGTTATCCAATACAAAAACCCCTCGTTCCATATAGGGACGAGGGGCATTCCTTCGCGGTACCACCCTAATTCGCCTTTACAAAAAGGCCTCATTAAGCGACCATCATCGCCTGATTCAATAACGAAATCATTCGTAGCTGCCTACTCATACTTCAGCACCTCCGCTCCGGGGCCATCTTCGAACAAATTCCTCGCTACCGGCTTTCACCTACCCGGCTCTCTTTAAGCGATTCCCTTGATCTACTCTTCCCTTCACAGCGTTTAAAATATTGTCATATAAAACCGGGTTTGTCGTCTTTATAATAATATAGTCAAAATCACCGCTGATGTCAACAATATTACGGTATTCAACTTTACTTTTTTATAACCGATCCTGTAATTTAACCTGTGGCACCGGTTGACCCAGCCCTGCATACAAGCCAGATATTGAAATGCATACAAGTGGTCGGTTAAAGGTTTTAGATCATTTACTCCAGTACCACCAGTTCAAATTCATCGATACGGTCAATTGTAAACTGAGCATGTCCGTCAACAAACTCAAAGGGTATTTCCTTTTTACCTGCCAGAAGCCTTACCCTCTCTATATGGATATCAACGGGCATCTTGACCTTAACCTGTTCTATGGGAAAAATATCAGTGCAGTATCCGGGATTAAAGTTGCACCCGCTTAGGTTCACCAAATGTAATAGGAGGCGGGCCTCCTGCTTGTATGGATGGACGATAATCAGGCCCTTGGATTCTACTTTCAGGGTAAGGCTGTCGCCTGCCGCCCAGCATACAGCATTTGCAAGGAGCCTTCCGTGATCCGGCAGCCTTTCACGTCCATGGCACCTGTCTATATCCGCAGGGAAGTATACAACCCGGGAGCCGCTGGCCAGTTCCCCTGCCAAGATGGTTGATAAATCATCCCGTATTTCCCTGATCCAGCTGAATTCCGGCGGGAAAATCGGAAAAGGCATTATATAACCGCTGATGGGCTTAAGGGGACCATGACTTTCCACTATATGCAACCCTCCCCCAAAGCCAATAATCTCGGTCTCTTCAAAACCCTCAAAGATCTCATGCCGCTTTTCGGGAAGATGGATATAGGTATGGGCATGGGGATACTCCCAGTCGGAAGGCTGACTGCGAAACGCCCCCTCAGTCTTGCCGGTAAACTCTATGCCCAGCATTTCCCACAACTTGGAGGCCTTTACCGGGAGACCGTCCCTGTCCAAGGTACCGGTTATTCCGGTTATCACTATATTGCCCCCGCCTTCGATAAATGTACAGATATCATCTATCTGACTGTCGCTGAGTATGGCTACATCCGGTAAAACCAAGGTTTTTATCCGGTGAGAATACTTCCCGATATCCGCTGCGTTTATGGGGATAAAGGGTATCCGCCATTGTACCAGGGCAGATATATAGCCGCTCCAAGGCAGGGAAACCCGTTCATATACATCATCCCTGCCATAGAAGTCCGCATTGGTTTGGTTCCATACGATTCCCACGTTTGCAAGGGAAGTACGATTGTAGAGATATTCTTCGTTGTCCGCATGCCAGTTATAATAGGGTATGGGGTGCTCAAATTGTCGCCTGTCATATTCTGCACCGCTTACATGGTGAAACCACGGGGAAATACCACCGGCACCGCCGGAGATCATCCACAGGTTAGGCTCGTTGGGCGGAGTAGCGCTTAATCGGAAGGTTCTGTCACCGCGAACATAATAGGCTGTGGATTGCGGTACAACAGTCTCCTCATTGCTGGCAAATCTAAGGAGCAGGCCGTTTACGTAGCTCTGTTCAAACCCGTTTAAGGGATCCCGGGATTGATGGTCGGTAAATATTATTTTTGACCTTTTACAAAGCTCCTTTATATCCACAAACCTTCTGCCCGGATTGGTGGGATCTGCATGGATCATACCACAATAAAAGCAGTCCTCGCCCCCTACCCTATTGGTAATTTCATTGAGAAAATCCCAGTTCTCCGTCCGTCGTTTATAATTCCAGCGTACCCATTCCCGATAAACCGGATCATCCCAGTTTACCTCTTCCGGGAGCCCGCATCCCGTAGCCTCCAAAAACATTTCCCTGCAATTATCACAATAGCAGATATTATCCTTGCCCAGGCCACTCCAACTGTTCTCTGCAAAGCTGGCCGGCCTGTACTTTTCAATAATCTCGGTGATAATGGCGGGAAGGTATTCCCGAAAATATCCGCTATTGACACATGCTACATATCGGCCCTGGCGAATTACGGGATTGTTGTCCTTGTCACGACAGAACCAATTGGGGTGGGCCTCATAAAATTCCTTTGTAGCCCTGTTGGTGTCCATACGGGCTATGACTACCAGGCCCAGGCTCTGGGCTGCATCCATAAACTCCTTGAAATAATCCCTGTCACCGAGCCCTGCTGCCAGATATTGTTCCATAAAACCGGTCTTGTAATAGGTTACTATGCCGCCACAGTTGACAATAACCCCCTGGACCCGGGTTCTACGCCACTGCTCCACCCAAAAATCTATATTATTCCGCTTAGGGTCGTCCTCCGTCAGGTTGGTTTGGCCCCACCTTCTTACTCTCTCATACCATGGACGGGAATCAATACTCATATACCTATACAACCTCCCATTTAACTTCTATTTAGAAAAGGGGGAACGCCTTATTCGGCATTCCCCACTGTTTAAGCTTAAGAGTCTAGCCATTATATACTTCCAGTGCTGCCTCAACAGCCGCGCCGACATCCACCCTGTGTCCCTGTACGGCCATGGCATCCGCCAAGGCGGCCAATAGCAGTATTACGTTGTTTCTTCTGGAGGATTCACCCATAAACCCTATCCTCCATGCCTTACCCTTAAAGTCTCCCAGGCCTCCGCCTATCTCTATGCCGTACTTATCCAGGAGGTAGTTCCTGGCCTTGAGGTCGTCCACATTTTCAGGTATCCTTACGGCGTTGAGGGTTGGCAGCCGATAACCGATGGGGGCAATCATGGAAAGGCCCATGGCCTCTATCCCTTTTACAAAGGCATCGGAGTTTTGTTGATGCCTCTTAAACCTGGCCTCCAAGCCTTCTTCCAGTACTATCTGCAGGGCTTCTCTCAGGCCATAGATCATGTTTATCGGGGCGGTATGATGGTATACCCGCTCCTGACCCCAATAATTCTGTATCATGCTGAGATCCAGGTACCAGCTTTGCACCTTGGTCTTTCTTTCGGCTATGACCTTTTCCGCCTTACTGCTTATAGTTACCGGTGACAGGCCCGGAGGGCAGCTGAGAGCCTTCTGGGTCCCACTATAGCAGGCATCTATCCCCCAATCGTCCACCTTAAGCTCTACTCCGCCCAGGGAGGTTACCGCATCCACAACGAACAAGGCATCGTATTCCTTTGCGATTTCGGAAAGCTCGGGAAGCGGCTGTAAAACACCCGTTGAGGTTTCAGCATGGACCACCGCAATGAGCTTAATGTCCCCAACCTCTTTTGCCGTCTTTCTTACATCAGCTGGATCTATGGGCTGCCCAAAGGGTACCTCAACGCTATATACATTGGCTCCACATCTTTCCGCCACATCCCGCATCCTCTGCCCGAACACTCCCTTTACACAGACGATTACATTGTCTCCAGGCTCAATGAGATTGACCATTACGGTCTCCATTCCTGCACTCCCGGTTCCCGACATGGGCAGGGTAAGCCTGTTTTTCGTCTGAAACACCTTTCTGAGCAGCTCCATGGTATCGTTCATGATATCAAGGAACTGATGATCCAGATGCCCCAGTAAGTTTGCAGACATGGCCCTTAATACCCTGGGTGACGTTTCCACCGGTCCGGGCCCTAACAGAAGCCTGTATCCGGGGTTTAATTGGCTAAATTCTCTTTCCATGAAAAATCCCTCCAAATTATTGTTGCGTTCTGTTTCATAAGACAAGGCTGATGCATTGCATCAGTTCATTATATCCTAGCCCATAGATATATTGGGTTATTGATAAGTAAATGACTTCAATGCTTGAGCTAAACAATCAGTATCGCCTCAAAACAATCCAGCTTATCCAACTTAACCGTTAAATAACCATCCTCCCAGGAATAATCCAAAATTTTACCCTTGTTCAGGCTGGTTACCGAATCCGGTTTTTGTGAAATGGGTATCCTGCATTCAATTCCATATATAGGGGTAGGTTTGAAAAAACTGTTCCCATAATGACCGTTGTTGTTGATCAAATGGAAGATCCGCTTCTTGCCGTCCCCGTTCCTTAAAAGGGTTGCCTCCACGGTGGGGGGAATATTCCCTTCTATGGATTTAAGGCCCATAATCCTTTCATAGACATCGGCTAAGAACCAGAATGTATTCATGTATCCCTGGCGGTGGAAATATCGGCCGGGCAGCCAGGGTATATGGATTGCCCTTCCCTTGCCATAGGCATTTACCGCAACAGCAGGGCGGTCTACACTTTCATAGAGGGGGTAACAGCGCTCCGGCGGTCCGTATGGCTGCGGTGGGAGCAATCTCATGTGTTTTTCCACATCCTTATCATATTCCACATAGAAATAGTCCCCATCGATGCTTACAAGATCGCATTGGTGCTCCTTAAACTTTGGAAACGCCTCATCTTCCCCGACTATAAAGTAGGCTCCGCGAGCATTTCTGGCTACAACCCCGGACTTTATACCCAGGCAATCCAGAGCTGCCCTGTCGCGGGCTTCATACTTCCTATCGAAAAATGAGGTCTTACCGGTGGCCAGAAGAGTATTTCCTGCAGCAACAAAATCGTCCAGGATCTTTGCCGTTTCATCATCTATACGATCAAGGTTGGGCAGAATCACATTCTTGTACTTCGACAGGCCCAGGTCTTTAACCTGGGTAATGAACATCACGTCAAAAAGCTTGTGGGTCTCTGTAAGGACACGATATAGCCCGAAAAATTCCGCCATATCCCCAGAGCCGCCACCTCCCCAGTGGGGTTCCGTCAGGACAACGGTATCACAGTCCCCATGCAGGTTCTTATAGTGCTCTTCGTTCTCTTTATGAAAGTTAAAGGCCCGGCGTATTCCCTCATAACCGGATTTGTCGCTATGATTATCCAGCCTGCCTATCAAATAGTAGTCTACGGCTCCGCCGTTGGCAAGATTTTGGTATAGCCGCAACTCCTGCTGATATGGGGATACGGAAACATGTCTTACCGGAAAATCTATAAAATCCACAGTGGTGTTGGTGGAAATAAAGCCGGGAAATGTACCCCGAACCCACTTGGTATTTTCCGAACCGCTATATTGCCAATGGGGCAAGGGTCGATCCAGGGCGGTATTGGATTCCTGACGAATAAACCCGCTCTTTTCCGTGTATGTATCATGGTTGATTAAGATATCAGGTTTTATGGATTTGATAAACTTGAATAGTCTTTTATTGAATTCCTCCATGGTCTCCTGCTTAAACAAGAGGTACTTTTTGTACACAGGATCGTTCATATCCTCTTCCTTGGGAAGGGGCAAGCCGTACATCTCTTTGAACTTCCTTTGGCAGCCCTGGCATTGGCAGATACCATAGTAGTTTTTGCTATAATCATAGGAAACATAGCCACCCATGTTGAAGAAAATGCCGTCCACATCCAATTCTTCCAAGGTCTCCCGGATGATTTCCAGAGCATATTTTTGTTGGTAATCGCTGTTTATGCATACATGGACATCCCCGCCATAATCTACGATATTGCCATTCTTATCCACAAAGGCCCACTCCGGATACATCTCGTAGATCTGCCTCCTGACCTTGGAAAAATCGGTTCGGGCTATAACCTTTATGCCAGCCTTATGGCACTCTTCAATTATGTCCTTAAGGCTGTCCCCCGTCAGGTATGGACTCTGATAATGAAAAGGCAATTTGGTCTTGTAGCTTGCAATGATACCGGATGTATTTATCATAGCTACGGTGGCGTTGAAGGATTTCAGATCGGCAACGTATTGTTTTGCGTCTATATCCGCCATATCAATTTCCCTCAGATTGGTTTGAACAAGCCGCCAGTTATAGTCCTCCCACCATTTACCCTTACTAGACATAAAAAATCCCCTCCCTGGTAATTTCAAAATTTTTGATAATTGCTGAACACTCGCGTCTTAAGTCATGAGAGGCTCAAGAAAATGGGTAGCAATTACTTTGCACCTTATGCCTGTCAATTATATGCCGGTTATGGCTATAGGAATCTGCCCCCGCAAATCCATCCTCCCTGGTAACAATACCGATAGATTAAGATGCATACATATAACTGACTAATAGTTTGCGTAGCAACAATCATAGTGGGCTATTGATAAGCGAATGACTTCATTGATTTGGTTAAGAAAACTTGGCTTATGGAATACAGAAAAGCCGTAGCTTAAGGCAGGACGCCTTAAGCAGCTTCCTTCCGGCAGGAAGCCGGATTGGAAGCGGTAGGCTTTTCAAATG
>DGDX01000052.1 GCA_002385665.1 Firmicutes bacterium UBA3941 | reverse complement strand
AGATGTGTATAAGAGACAGGTTCTATCCCTTAAAAGCAGGCTAGTTTCATTATATGGAGGGTCCTGGGTATGTGTTCTATATAAACAAGATAAGGATGCAAGCCGTTGCTGGAAAACAACAGTCTTGCATCCTTATAATTTAAAATCTGTACTTTAAACAAATGTGTCTTATCTCTTCCTGGGTACTTCTGTATACAGTATAGAATTAATCAATTCCTCACGTGATAGGGATAAGCCCCTTTCCCTTGCCTTCCTTAAGAGGGTTAAATAGGCATCCCTCAGACTCTCGGCATTCCCACAGATATTATTTTGTTTGACATAAATGCTTCCCTGATCTATGGTCATGCTTTCGATTCTCTTCCAATCCCGGAATGCCCTCTGCAAGTTTTCAAGCAATACCTTGTTATCATATGCTTCAGGTCTGGATTCCATCACTTCATCATTCCCATCTTTCAGGTATTAGCCGCAAAGGTCTATTACATTCTATGCGGATGAAGTGACATGAAGACCTCCCTGTAATCGACTTTATTTGATTATTCTCTTGACTGCATAGTCTTTATATACTTTCGTGCAGCCCCTACCAGGTAAAGGGATCCGCAGATAAGGATTACCCCCTGCTCCCCGGCTGCATCTATACCCTTATGAATGGCCCTTATTATATCCGGCTCTACTGTAACATTATTGTTGTAGACCAGAACTTTTTCGCTCAGCTTTACCGGATCCATGGCCCTTGGGCTGTCAGGCCTGGTTATAATGACCTTATGGGCCAGGGGACACAACCTATTTACTATGGCATCTACCTCTTTGTCCTTTAATACACCCAATACGAGGGTAAGGTCGTCATTGGCAAAGTAAGTGCTAACGGTATGGGCCAGGGCATCGGCACCGGCTGCATTATGGGCCCCGTCTATTAGAATGATCGGGTTATCCTGAATCTTTTCCAGGCGGCCGGGCCATCTTGTTTTTAGTAAGCCTTGTACCACTGCTTCTTTTGATACAGTCAGGCCAAGCTCCTTCACCACTTCTATGGCCGTTAAGGCTGTAGCGGCGTTTAAGAGCTGATGTTCCCCAACCAGTTTCAATTTTAAGTCCCTGTATAGTTCATCTCCGTACCTAAAATCGAATACGTTCTCATCCAGGGATGATTCTTTCACATCGATCTGGTGACCATCGACTTCATAGTAGGGGGATTTCCTTTCCCTTGCTGCCTCACGGATTACGCTGGAGGCCTCCCCCAGCTGGGGATAGCTTACCACAGGCCTGCCCTGCTTTATTATCCCAGCCTTCTCAAAGGCTATCTCACCCAGGGTGCTGCCAAGGATGTCCATATGGTCAAACCCTATGGCAGTGATAACTGAAAGCAATGGCTCATCCACCACGTTTGTGGCATCAAAGCGCCCTCCGAGGCCTACCTCCACAACTGCTATATCAATCTTTTGCCGGGCAAAGTAGAGGAAGCCGATGGCCGTAACTATCTCAAACTCAGTAGGATGGTTGCGTCCGGACGCAACCATCTCATCAACCTTTTCCTTTACCTGTTGGGTGGTTTTAGCCAAGTCCTCCCTGGGGATCTCCCTAAGTTCTACCTGGATTCTCTCGGTAAAGTTTTCCAGATAGGGTGATATGAACATCCCCACCTTATAACCGGCTTCATGGAGAATATTGGTTATCATTGAGGTAACGGACCCCTTGCCGTTGGTTCCCGCTACGTGGATAACCCTATATTGCTTTTGGGGATTTCCCAGCCTGGCCAGTAGGTCCTTGATGTTTTCAAGACCCAGCTTAGAGCCAAATTTATAGGTCCCATGTATATAGTCTAAAGCCTCATCATAGTTCATATAGATAAATCCACCCACCCTTATTCCATCATTTTCTTCAGAGCTTCCATTCTCTCAGTAACTTTTTCCATCATCCCATGATATCTTTCCAGCTTCTGCCTTTCCTCCTCTACAACTGCAGGAGGTGCCTTTTTAACGAAGTTTTCGTTGGCAAGTTTTCCGCTGGCCCTGGCTATCTCCTTCTTAAGGTTTTCGCTTTCTTTCCGGAGTCTTTCCATTTCCTTGTTGAAGTCCACCAGGTCTTCCAGGGGCATAAAGAGCTGGGCCTTGTCTGACACTGCCGAAACGCTGTTCTTTGGAACATCTCCTTCATCTTCCCCTATTACTACCTTGGATGCATAAGCGAGCCTTTCAAAATAGATTTTGCCCTTGTCAAACACATCTTTATAGCCCTCCGAAGGCAGGATAATTACCTGGGCCTTTTGGGAAGGGGGAACATCCATCTCCGCCCTAACGTTTCTTATGCTCCTAATGGCATTCATTATGGCTTCCATCTGCTCCTCGGCTTCCAGGTCTACTTCATCCTGGTCAAGCTCCGGCCATGGGGAAATCATAATACTCTCACCCTCATGGGGCAGGTGCTGCCAGATTTCCTCCGTTATAAAGGGCATAAAGGGATGCAACAATTTCAGGGTATTGGACAAAACATAGGTCAGGGTATACAAGGCCGTTTCCCTCTGCCGTCCTCCCTCATCATACAACCTGGGCTTGGCGAGCTCAATATACCAGTCGCAGAATTCGCTCCATATAAAGTCATAAAGCTTCTGTACCGCAATCCCCAATTCATACTTCTCCAGGTTCTCCGTTACCTCACCGATCAGGCGGTTGTACTTGCTTATAATCCACCTGTCGGGAAGTTCCAACTCATCCCTGTTGGGCTTTTTGGGGTCGGAATCCTTTAAGTTCATCATTATGAACCTGGAGGCGTTCCATATCTTGTTGGCAAAGTTCCTGGAAGCCTCAACCCGCTCCCTGTAGAACCTCATATCGTTACCCGGAGAGTTTCCGGTCACCAGGCTGAGCCTCAGGGCATCGGCCCCATATTCTTCTATTATCTCCAGAGGATCAATCCCATTGCCCAGGGATTTGCTCATCTTTCGGCCCTGGGAGTCTCTGACGATGCCGTGGATGAATACGTGGTGGAAGGGTATCTCCCCCATATGCTCTATACCGGAAAAGATCATCCGGGCAACCCAAAAGAAAATTATGTCATAGGCTGTTACCAGAACGCTGGTGGGATAGAAGTAATCCAACTCCTCCGTCTTTTCAGGCCAACCCAGAGTTGAAAAAGGCCAAAGGGCTGAGCTAAACCAGGTATCCAATACGTCTTCATCCTGTCTGAGACTCCGGCTGCCACACTTTGTACAGCTCTTAGGTGTCTCCCGGGCTACAATGGTTTCTCCGCAGTCATCACAGTAATAGGCGGGTATCCGATGCCCCCACCAAAGCTGCCTTGATATACACCAATCCCTGATGTTTTCCATCCAGTTGAAATAGGTCTTATCGTATCTTTCCGGAATGAAACTTATCCGCCCATCCCTGACGGCATCTATAGCCGGTTTGGCCAGGGGCTTCATCTTTACAAACCATTGCTTGGATATGATCGGCTCAACTACGGTATCACACCTATAGCAATGACCTACATTATGGCTGTGATCCTCGATTTTGGCCAGGAGTCCTGACTCTTTCAGATCGTTTACAATCCTTTGCCTGGCATCATACCTGGATAGTCCCTGGTATTTGCCCGCATGTTCATTCATTATCCCGCTATCATCCATAACCCTAAGCTGCTCCAGGTTGTGCCTTATCCCAACCTCAAAGTCGTTGGGATCATGGGCCGGAGTTATCTTAACCACCCCGGTACCAAATTCCCTGTCAACGTATTCGTCAGCGATTATGGGTATTTCCCGATTCATCAGGGGCAATATTACTGTTTTTCCAATGAGATGGCCATACCTTTCATCATCGGGATGAACTGCAACAGCAGTATCTCCCAGCATGGTTTCCGGTCTGGTGGTGGCGATGGTCAACCTTTCATCGGTATCCTTGATGGGATAGTATATGTGCCAGAAGTTCCCCTCCTGCTCCTGGTGTTCAACCTCCGCGTCGGACAGGGCGGTCTTACATTCAGGGCACCAGTTGATGATCCTATCCCCCTGGTAGATAAGGCCCTTATCGTATAGCCTTACAAAGGCCTCCTTAACCGCATGGCTGCATCCCTCGTCCATGGTAAAGCGTTCCCTGGACCAATCCGGGGATGTGCCCAACTTCTTTAGCTGGTCTACAATCCTCCCGCCGTACTTCTCCTTCCATTCCCAGGCTCTCTTTAAAAAGCCCTCCCTGCCTATATCATTCTTTGTAAGGCCTTCTTCGGCCATATCCTCAACAATTCTAACCTCTGTTGCTATACTGGCATGGTCCGTACCGGGCATCCAGAGGGTGGAATAGCCCTGCATCCTCCTCCATCTGATCAGGATATCCTGTATGGTATTGTCAAGAGCATGCCCCATATGGAGCTGTCCCGTTATGTTTGGCGGTGGGATCACAATGCAAAAAGGTTCCCTATCCCTGTCGACTTCTCCCCTGAAGTATCCTCTCTCCATCCATTCACTATATATTCTATCCTCTGTTTGACTGGGATCATAAACCTTTGGTATGGTCTTTCCTTCTCTCATTTTTTTCTCTCCTTCCCGTATGTTTTGTAACAAACCTTAAATTTAGATTCTAAGATCATAAATCTCTTCTCTTAATCAAATATTTCGAAAAATACACGCTTACCATCAAGTCTATCCGTATCTTATTGGATAAACACTATTGGCTTCTGCCTGGTCTATCCTATAAACGTGTATAGGCCAAAGAGCCCTATAAGGACCCCCAGCACCTTTAGTACAACCATAACTTTAAAAGCCTTATGGTTGGGGACTTTAAGGACAACCGTCGTTATATACCTTGCCCCATAGGTGATAAATCCGGCTAATACAAAGGCTGTTACACCTACCGGGTTTATTCTCTGCAGATTTTCCAAGGCTCTGTCCAGCATAATAAAACAACCTTTCCAGGATATAAAAAAAGCCCTGCATCCAGACACAAGGACGCAAGACTCCGTGGTACCACCTTGTTTTTTGTCTTATCCAAATATAAATAGACGAATAAAGACAAACACTCGAAATCCTTAACGGGATTAGCGTTTCAACCTACTTATTCTTTCAGTTGAAAGGTTCAGAAGCGACCTTCCATTTTGTCGATCCGGTAGGGACCTTTCAGCCGGTGGATCCCCTTCTCTGTCGGTCTAAAAAATGTACTCCTCTTCCTCATTACCTGAAATATTGAATTGTCACCATCCTTGGATGGTGCTATTAATAGCATTATACTCAATTAGGATATATTGTCAAGATTTGATTTAACCTTCCGATCAGGTTTTTTTAGATTTAATATGCCATATTGGATAAGGGCAATAATGGTCAGGATAACCGCAGCACCCAATATGTAGTAGGCGTATGGTATATTGAGAACCAGGGCTATAATGGCTACATAGAAGGCTGCACTGGATGACTTCCCGACAATATTCGACTGGACAACGGTGTTTCTATTCCTATATATGAATATAGCGCCCAGAACCATCAATAATTCCTTTGCCAATACGATAATAATAACGATTAAGGGCACCAGTTCGACCGTATACAGACTTATAAGGACGACTATCAGCATCAGTTTGTCCGCCAAGGGATCCATAAGCTTTCCCCATTTGGTAACCATATCGAATTTTCTGGCTATGTATCCATCTAATACGTCGGTAATCCCGGCTATAATAAATATAACAATTCCCCATTGAAGATTGCCCTCAATATTAGGATTATTGAAAACGTAGATAAATACGCCGACCAGACAAAACCTCAAAAATGTCAATATATTGGGAATGCTCATGGTATGACCACCTCTTCCTTAGCGTATGACAAACCATCATAAAGTGTGCCGTTTTCCTATACTCTACCCTAAAACTTTCAAAAATACACCGTTCTTTGGTTTTATCAGGTACCTGGAGTGTGATCTCCTTGTAATCTACGTTGATCAATCATCCCAAATGGCACTTCATAAGTAAAAATTCCTTCCAATACATACGAAGGAATTTCATTAAAGTATGATGGTCGGGATGACAGGATTTGAACCTGCGGCCTTCTCGTCCCGAACGAGACGCGCTACCAAACTGCGCCACATCCCGAAATCTTTGGAGCCAACAGGGGGACTCGAACCCCCGACCTACGGTTTACGAAACCGTTGCTCTACCGACTGAGCTATATTGGCCAGTAATCTCCAATACGTCTATCAATTATATCATAGGTCTTCCAAAATGTCATCATCTTTTTACTTTGTTACAAAACCTTTATTATTACAGGTGTTATTACAGGGTACATTTTAAAGTATAAACGATATAGTATACAAGGTTGACCAATATAAAAAACATAAAAGGGGAAGACCCTTTATCTATATCAGGGCTTCCCAATACCTTAATCATGTCCATCAACGGGGATAGGCATACACAAAAGGGCGCACCCTTTCCTCATTGATATATTTTGGCTTTATAATCCTGCTTACCAATAACTGGTATATCATTGGTTCAAGTAAAGCACTTACCTATTTATAGAGGCCTGGCGTAGGGAGGAATAATATCTTTAAAACAGAGAGCTCTCCGGATCAATCTTTCTCACAATCAGGTTGGCAGTTGTTATGGTTATGAATCCAAATATAGACTGTAAGAAAGCTGCGGAAGATGAAAACCCTATGTTATTCATACTCATAAGAGCCTTGTACACATACACGTCTATAGTTTGGGTTACATCAATAATAGCACCTGAGTTTCTTGGTATATTATAGAACAAACCGAAATCAGTTGAGAATATACGGCCTACAGACAGAATAAACATAATGATCATTATTGGCTTCAGCATAGGTAAAGTAACGTGTTTTACCTGTTGCAACTTTGTTGCGCCGTCTATAATCGCCGCCTCATATAACGATTGATCAATTCCGGATATGCCTGCCAAATAAACGACCATACCATACCCTACAGACTTCCACATATTCAGCAGTACCAATATATATGGCCAATATTTGGGGTCAGCATACCAGGTAATGAGATCCCTACCCATAGATTCCAACGTTTTATTTATCAATCCCTTATCTGTACTGAGAAAGGCAAAGAGAAAATAACTTACTACAACCCAGGATAGGAAGTGAGGCAAAAACATGGCAGTTTGACAAGTTTTAGCCAGTTTTTGTGAGTACAATTGGGATATCATTATTGCCAGTGTAACAGGCACAACAATACCCAAGACAATGAAAACAGCATTGTAACCCAGCGTGTTGCGCATCATTATCCAGGCGTCAGGAGTAGCAAAAAGAAATTTGAAGTTCTGGATGCCTACCCAATCACTTTTGATCAGACTCGTAATAAAGCTTGCCTTGGGTAGTGGCCTGAAGTTTTTAAAAGCTATAATTATCCCGAACATTGGGAGATAGGTAAATAGGACGTACCAAATCACTGTTGGCAGGGAAATTAAAAGCAGTTCAGCGTCATTCCTTGTAAAACGAGATTTTGATTTCAATACAATCACCCTCCGTTTCCATCTGAAAAATATGATTTTCCCCCTACTTACTTAAGAGCTTTACTTTCCTATTATCATAGTAATGACATTATTCCTTTAAAAATTAATTTTAGAAAAAAGTCCTTGCTCATCCTTGGGAAGATAAGCAAGGACAGTTTTCTTAGGACAGCATTTTATTCATTTCCTTTAGACAGGGAATCCCTAATAACCAGGTTCCAACACCTTATTTATTTGCCAGGAATTCATCGACCTGTCTCTGGATCTCTTCCTGAACCTCTCTGACTCCAGCTGCTTCCATCTCTGCAATTAGTTTGGGAACTTCAACGTCAGGATCTGCAGTACCGGTATTGAGTCTGGGATTATACTTGTCGACTATGGTCTGACAAGCTGCTACCTGAGTTTCAACCGGTGTTATATCAAAGGAGAATCCGATTAATTGGGTAGCAACAGCATCCTTATAGCCATCGAAGATAACCTGCCACATATTAGGATCTACATCTACGCCTTCTGCAGCTTCAACTGATGACAGTGAGTAGGAACCTTGTGAGAAGGGCCAAGGACTATATCTCTGTACACCTTCTTTGGTACGTTCTACGAGACCCTGGTCGTTATAGTTGAAGTGTACTCCCTCTATACCGTAACGTAAGATGTCACGATATTCCTGATTGGTGTTAACCAGTTCCTGATACTTCAATGCCAGATCAATGTGTTCACTATTGGCATTGATAGCATTCATAGCACCTCTGATTGTCTGGGTGGATAGATATGGACCATCAAAGCGGGAGATCAGTTGTACATAGCCATCTGCAGCAGTCCAGATAGCATCTGCACCATAGAAGCCTTGCCCGTATTTAACGGCAGAATATGGACCTACTTCATCCAGAACTGCAGCATCGGGATTAATGTAGCCGGCCTTGAACCAGCGATGTACGGCTCTCAGCCTCTCCAGGTAATCCTCATCTTCATACTTCCAGGCTACCTTGTTCTCGTCGGGTGTTCCAACCTTGCTATAAGGTATTCCAAGGCCTGTAGGATTGTTGAGCATATCAAAGATTCTGTCCATTCCTACGCCACCCTTGGTCATCATCCAGGGATATTCGGCATCTGCAGCAGCCGGGTTACCGCTCTCGTATGCCTCTTTGGCGGCCTTCAAATACTCTTCAATATCGAAGAAGTCCATATTTTCCGGTACTTCCATACCCAGTTCGTCTACAAACAAGGCCTTATCCAAGCGGAAGAACAGCTCTGTAGCATAGTCTTTCTTAACCGGGATAGCATATATCCTACCATCGACTTTGGCACCCTCCCAAACTGTCTCGTTCATTGTAGCATACAGATCGGGAGTTATTGTCTGGAGCTTTTCTGTAATGTCTGCGAAATAGCCTTTTCTGGCCTGATCGCCGTAATTGTTGAACCATTCGCAGGTAAAGGTCATATCCCAGGGCTCACCACTGGATATCTTCAGCTGAACCGTGTCATTGTTAACATATAAGGTTGTTACCTTTACATTTAACGCTTCTACAGATATCTCATCGAGTTTTTCCTCGACCATGGCTTGGTCGGCGGGAACCTGTCCAGGGTCACCCATGAGCCAGATAAGCTGTACCGGGTCCCCTTCAGGTTTTACAAAGCCCCCTTCTTCCTCTTCTGCTGGCTCTTCATCATCTTCTGCAGGCGTTTCCGTCTGAGGTTCTTCAGCCGGTGTATCTTTTCCAGCATCGCTGTCTTTGGCACAACCGGCTAATGCTAATGAAACAAACAACATTAGGATTAGCATAATAGACATGCCTTTGAGAATTGTCTCTTTTTTAAACATTCCTTCATACCTCCTATTTATTATGTGTTCGTCGGTTATTTATGCAATTTATGCCAAGCCCAGGCGGATGTGGGCATAAGCATAATATTTACAACCAATTTCTCTATCATATCCATTAGCCTTTGACTGCTCCAATAGTCAGACCGGATATAAAGTATTTTTGGAAAAACGGATATGAGCATGCAATGGGCAGAACTACAATAACAACCAGTGCCATCCTGATAGACTCCTGCGGGATAGAACGCAGGGCTTCCTGTGTAATCAGGAATTGTGCGTTGTCCGTCAGGAATTGAATGCTCTTCTCTATACTCATCAATACGTATTGCAAGGGATACATATGCTGGTGACTTGATTGAATATAGAGCATGGCAGGAAACCAGCTGTTCCAGTAACCAAAGGTCAGGAAGAGGCCAATGGTTGCCAAAGCCGGCAGGGATATAGGCATAACGATCCTAGAGTATATTGTCAATTGTGAAGCTCCGTCTATTTGAGCCGACTCAACAAGAGAGTCAGGAATGGTTGTCTGGAAAAATGTTCTCAAAACTATGATATAGAAACTTGAAACCGCTATGGGTAAGATGAGGGCCCAATAGGTGTTACCCAGTTTTAGAACCTGCGTATTAATTAAGTAGGTGGATACAAGACCACCGCTAAAAAGCATCGGTATAAATATCAGTAGGGTGAAGTGTCTTCTAAGTGCAAAGCTCCTTCGTGAAAGCACGTAGCCCATAGTGGAATTAAGAAACAATCCGATAATTGTACCGGCAACTGTAGTGCCTATTGATACCATGAAGGATCTTCCTACAATCTGCCGTAAATCCCATAAGTACTGATAGGCAGAAAGACTCCACTCCAGGGGTACAAAGCTGTAACCGATTTTTCGGACGGATTCGGCAGATGAAAAGGAAACAATTATAACAAAAATCAAGGGGATAACAGTTAAAAGTGCTAACAATATAAATATCAAACTGAACAGTATATTGGTAGGCAAGGAAACACGATTAAACCTTTCAACCCCACTGGTTAGGACTTTTTTCCTGTTCTTTGCCATCATGATTACCTCCTTCTCCTATAAACATTGATTATATATCTCTTGTTATCAGGCTATTGTCTTTTTCAAAACAAGCCTCATGGATATACTTTGTAATATTTGTATAATATGGTTGAAGAGGTAGCTATTTTTACCATTCATTGCGCATTTTGTCAAAGTCCTAAAATTATTGGGATCTTTGCTAAGGTTTTGGCTATGACCACTGGAGAACCAGTAGCAGCTAGCTTGTAGATATGTCTTCATACTTACCTAATTAATATTAATAGATCTGCTTTCTTACTCTTCTTTCTAATTAGAGTTAAGAAGCGAATAAGATCATCATCCTATAAACTAGTTAAGGTAGATATATTATAAAAAGATCAATATAATAGATGATGCCTTTATATAGATTATAAATACAAAGAATATTAAGATAATTTGTATAACAAATCGATTGTCCAGTAATAACAAATGATGTCATGTGATTAAATCCAGTTATGGCAAATGATGTTACAAAGCAAGTGTCAAGTAAGTAACCCAGGAGTTCTAAAATGATGTCCTAAAAGCAATGAGTAAACTCTTGTAATAAATGTCTAACATATTTGTCAAGTTTGAATTATCTGTTTTTTGTTATATAAAATTATACCTTCCATGTTTTTATTTGTCAAGTCTGTTTTCTCCAATTGGAAACATTTGATTCTAAATTGGAAAAGTAAATGCAACCCTCCCCCAGGAAGACGGTTGCATTTACTATGCCCAAAGCCTTATATCTCAAGGTATAAATTATGACAAACGGCAACTGAATGCATACCACTGTATACTGTATAAACTTAGTAGGGATATACAAGATTACAACTCGTACCTATCCAGCATAAATTCTCTCCATAGATCCCTGTAATCCGAAGGAGTACGGAAATCCCGGAATTTATGTGATTGGAAGGTTGCACCACCATCTGACATTATGGCAGCACCGGTCACGTGTGCAGCCATATCCGATGCGAGAAAGAGACAGGCATTTGCTATATCGTTAGAGCTCCCACTACCATAATCGGGATGTCCCCCTTCGCCCCTCATGCCAATATCCGTAAGTTTTTCAATGTCATCCCTAAGCTCAAAATACCTTTCCTGCTGCCTGCTGGAGTATATCCCACCCGGACATACTACATTGGCACGTATACCATATTGTGCCCCCTCTACTGCCAGTGCGCGGGCAAAGGCATTTGTAGCCGATTTGGAAGATGCATATGCACTATTTTTACCAAATGTGGCTCCGGAATGAATGGTTGAGATAAGTATAATGTTTCCCCTTGTTTTTTTAAGGGATGGCCAAAAACCCCGTGCCAGACGCATAATCCCATACAGATTAACCTGCTGAGTGTATTCAAACCGTTCATCATCAACCTGATCCGTCAGATCGCTCCGGTTAATACCCACTACATTGGTTATATTGTCTATCCGATCAGTACGTTCAAGCACCTGCCTTATAAAGGATTCAACGTCTTCCCTCTTGGACATGTCACACCTGATAAAGCAGGAGCCGGGTGAAATCTCATTCAGCATTTCACCGGTCTCCACCCCGGAAGGATCCCTGCCGTTTATAAAACAGATGGCACCATGCCTGGCATACCAAACCGAAACGTGCTTGCCCATGCCATGGGCACCGGAAGTGATTACAGCCACCTTGCCTTCTAAAAGCCTGTTGTATTTCAAGTTATTCACCCCTCATCCCCGCAAAATAATCCATACCGCCATTTACCGGCAACATGTCCCCGATTATAAAGCGCGACATTTTACAAGCATACCATAAGGCAGCGTTGGCCACATCCTCAGGGCCGGGCGCACCGGTCAATGGCCTGCGTCCTTCAATTCCATCAAATGGGTAAACAATGCAATTGGCCCGAACACGATACCTTATATAATCCATTGTAACGTTTCGGGTAAAGGCGACGATAGCACCGGCACATGCCGCAATTCCCGCTGTTCCAGGCATGGATGCAGTAGCCAGATCAGATGTTATGTTGATAATGTCACCCTGCCGATTGTCACACATATATGGAATAATTGCCTTGGTAAACCGTATTGTGGAGTTCACATTCTTGTCTAACATGGCGATAAAGTCATCTTCCTCCAGGGTTTCGGCATCGCCAGGAAGATAGGAACCGGCGGCATTGACCAGTATGTCCGCAGTACCCAGTGCATTTATTGCATAGTCGCACAATTGAGCAATGGATTCCGGATCTCTAAGATTACCTGCAAACCCAGAACACTTTTGGTTGATCTCACGTAAATCCTTTACAGTCTTTTCAACTTCCGTCTCATCTTCGTCCAATATGACTACATTAGCGCCATGGGTAGCATAGAGCAAGGCAACAGCACGCCCGACACTACCGGCACCACCGGTAACTATTGCAGAACGGCCTGCAAGCAAGCATTGATAATCCATTTATTCCCCTCCTATTGTACCTGTCCAAACAGAGTGTTAATTAGTTGGTTTATAAAGCGAGATCCCTTCGTCATCCTTAAGCGAATAATTGTCTTCGGGCTCCACCGTCCACCGTAAAGGATTGTCCAGTAATATATGAGGACATATCACTGGCCAGGAATAGCACCAGATCCGCCATACCTTCTACATGAGACCCTTCTATCTTCAAGGGACAAGGGGACAGCTCGGATTGACCGGGTAGTATACCGGAGAGGATTTCATTTACCCGCACATAAAATTCTCCTCCCTCAAAGGCGGTAACCCTGGTCAAGCCTCCGATTGTGCCCATGCTCAAGGTAAGAAATGGATTGCCCATAATGGGTTTGAATACCGTGTTGGATGATATGTTGATTATTGAGCCGCACTTATTGTCCCGCATCGGCCCGTAAAATGCCCGAAGGGTCTGCATTATGCTTCTCTGATTAACCTGTAGGAAATACCTGTAGTCTTCTTCGGTGGTTTCCGTAATAGTTTTACCTATGTCAGCATATGGATTATTCACCAACACCGTTGTAAGTGGGAAGCGTTCCTTTACCTTACGGCAAAATTCTTCTATACCATCGCTATCCGCTAGATCCAGGACCAAATAGAAGCTTTCCGGCGATAGTTCAGCAATTTCGCCAAGGATTCTCTCACCGGTCTCGATATCTCTTACACCAAAAGCGACTGTGGCACCATGTAAGGCAAACTTTTTCACAATCGCACTACCACATGGATCACCTCCATTGGTAACAACTGCATATTTTCCTTCTAAAAGTTTTGCGTAGTTCTTCATGCGTTAGCCCTCCAATTCCACCGATAATGTTGATTATGGGCTATACTGTTTTGACCGCCATTTACAAAAAAGCCTTCTGCAGTAATGAGCTTGCCCATGTCTGATGCAAGAAAGAGTGCAGTATCCGCTACTTCCTGTACCCTACCACGCCTGGGTATCATCTGGGTCCGAACCCAGAATTCTTCTGCCTCTTCATCCTCCATTTCATCCGCAATAATATCCCCCATGGCGGAAAGGCTGATCCCCAGCAGAATACTGTTTACCCGTATACCATAGGGAGCATAGTCCATTGCAAATGAATTGGTCATGGCAAATAAGCCGCCCATGGTAGCACCATAAGCCGATACACCATTGGCCCCCGTTACCGCATAATCGCTGATCATTTGAATTATGGCTCCCCCCTGCTTTTCCTTCATGGGTCCAGCCAGACATTTCATGATTCGGAATGCAGACAGGATGTTTAAGTTTATCATCTCCCTTAGAGAAGCTTCTTCCTGCTCATCAATAAAAGCCGGATGACATACGCCTTCACAGTTAACCCACACATCAGGCGCACCAAAGTCTGACAGATACCTGTCACATGTATCCCTTACAGAGTCAGAGCAGGTAAAATCCATATGATAGAACTTGCTGTCTTCTTGATATTCCTTGAGCTGATGCAAGAGGTCGTTACCGGCCTCCTTGTCCTTGTCCGCGATTGCAACAATGCCACCGTGCGAGGCGAAAAGCAGGGCACAGGCTTTCCCTATCTGCGAAGCACCGGCGGTAATCAAAATATGCTTGTCCTGTAACATTTTGTCGTACCGCAAAACACTCACCTCTTCAATTAATCACATATTCGATCGGTTACTTCTATTACCAACGGATGTGATGACACATGGTTTACCAACCCCAACACTTTAACAGCGGTCATTGAGGGGTTAATATATGGTTCATCACCATTACCTCAGGAAAAATGCTTGAAAAATGCTTGGTTGGTTTAGCTCCTCGCAACCAAGCATTTTTTCATTAGATATCAGAAGTAATAGCTTTGCATTCACAATTACTTCCGGATCTTTATGATAGCGTCACATATAATAGGGGCATTGCCGTTCAGGGTCGATGCACCAACGGCATTTCTTGCATGTACCCCGCGTTCTCCCAGGACTTCCGTCATAATGTCTGAAAAACCGTCTGCAACCTTATAGATCTCACTAAATCCTTTCTTGCCACTTACCATTGCAATAGCTCTTACAATATAATCTACCCTGTCCAGGTCTCCCAGGGCATCGCGGATGAGTCTAAGCATGTTGTAGCCTACCAGCCTTCCGGCATTATAGCCTTCCTCGGTGGTAAGATCTGCTCCAACCCGTCCGGTATATGCCAGGTTACCGTCCTCATCCAGGGGTGCAACCCCTCCGATAAACAGCAAGTCATCGACAATCTTATATGGCGCCGAGCCCCTGCCTTTTAATCTCGGGGCCGGTAATTGAATGTCCAGCTCTTTTAATCTTTGTTCTGCTAAACTCATAATATCCTCCTATATCTCCGTATTTTTTATCCGACACTATAAAATCCCCGGTTCTTAATCCTTAAGCTTGAAAATGGTCTCTACCTCAATGGTTATGAGATGGTTTGGAAGGTTACGTGTGCCCATGATGGTTCTGACATGGCGTCCCCTGTCTCGGAATACGCTGTACATTACATCTGAGTAACCATCAAAGACCTTATCCAGATCATAGAAATCGTCAGCTACCTGTATAAGTGCAAAGGCCCGTACAACGGAATCAATTCTGTCCAACCCGTATTGATTCCTCATTATGTTCAGCTGAAGCAAGGCACACCACTGAGCAGCCTTGTATCCTTCCTCCAGTGAAACCTCTCTGCCTACGGCTCCGGTCCAAACCCCATGCCCATCGGTTGGATCTTCGCATCCCGTACCGGATACATATACCAGTCCATTGCTTTCCCTTAAGCCAATAAGCGCTCTCCCGGTATAGTCGATATATGGTATTTCAATTTCGTTAGCCGGAAGTTCTATTAATTTCTTCTTTATATCTAACTTTCCCATAATCAATCTCGTTTTTAGTTTATAAAAACGAAACTCCTTTCTATATATTTTTTATAGGTGATTGTCTGTGGTAATATAAGCAACGCTGCTATCTTCGTGCAGTCTCTGCCATTAATCCCGTATACGGATTATCGCATCCACTACCACAGGATATGAAGACTCGTGGTTTGCACTGCCCATGGCTGCACGGGCGTGTCTTCCGCGTTCGCCGAACACCTGTACAATTACATCTGAAAAACCATTAATTGCTCTGGGCATACCCCAGAAATCTCCACCTGAATTCACCAGGCCCAACACCTTTATCCACTCTTCAACCCTGTCCAGATCACCTAAATAGTCCTTAATGGTGCGCAACATGCTGATGGCGCATAGGCGGGCTGCTTCATAAGCCTGCTCCGGAGTCAGATCTTCCCCTACGCATCCCTGCATTAAGGGTTCCCCGTTTTCATCTACAGGGCCATGTCCGGATATAAACAGTAAGTCCTTGTACCTGCGAATTGGTACAACGCTTTTACCCTTCCGGTTGATGGGTTTCAGCTCAATACCCATGTCCTTAAGTATTTTTTCAGCATTCATCAAAATACCTCCTACTTTTTATATTTATCAATAGCTTCCTTAAGTCTTTCTATTACAATATCAATCTCCCCAGGCATCAGGGTTTGGGGATTAATATAAAAGGCATCGCCTATGGTTGCCAGATAGATGCTTGGCTCTCCCTCCTTTAACCAATTATCTATCTCCCTTACATCGGCGCTAAAAGCATCCTGGTCAAGGGAAACCTTTGCCCTTGGCATGGGCTGGCCGGCTTCGCTGGGAAAATCGCGAATTGCACAAACAGCGCTTTCATCCTTGAATGCATCTATAACAGATTGGACCTGGGCTTCCCAACATGCCATTTCCGCTTCCATGTCCTTCTCCATATAAAGCTTTACCGCTGTCATCAACCCTACAATTTCTTCCTTACCCACCTTAAAGGGCCTGCCAATGCCCGCATTGGGGCAGGAGAATGAAATCATCAGGTCTACCAGCCACTTTTTCCCCACAACAAGTCCGCTGCTCTGGGGACCCCGCAGTCCCTTACCTCCGCTGAAAATGGCCAGGTCGGCTCCCAAGTCCCGTGTAAACCTCCATAGGTTTTCCCTGCGGGGCAGTTGTGCAGCTGCATCAACGATGACCGGAATGCCCCTGTTATGGCCTATCTCTACAACCTCTTCAAGAGGTAGCTGTTTGTCCATACGGTGCTCAAAGTAAAATACAAAGATGGCAGCTGTCTTGTCCGTTATTGCAGCTTCAAGTTCCTCACGGGTTGCGCCATCGGGAGATCCGTATTCCACGATTTTTCCGCCCGCCTGGCGTATTGCAAAATCGTATCCAACCCTTTGGGGACCGTAGACTACAACTTCATTCTTCATTCCATCTGTATGTGGCAACTGTCTTCTCTTTTCTTCATCGTCCCCTGCAATACAGGCTGCTGTAGCCAGAACCATGCCCGCTGCCGCTCCGTTGGATACCATGGCTGCTTCGTTATTGGTCCATTTGGCAATTTGGGCACCTGCCTTATGCTGCAGTTCTATAATGGATACATAACTTTGTGATGCCTCCTTCATAGAATCCAGAACCTCCGGGGGCATGATTGAGCCCCCTATGGCAGTTAAGGTAGCAGCACCGTTAATAATTCGTTTAACGCCTAATTCTTCGTATATACCCATAATAAATCCCCCTTAGTGCTAATTTACTTTCAATGATCTATTGCCAATATTCCTTCCAGTACGTATCTTTGGGGGCTTCCTCCCATAAGGGCATTGACATTCCGTAGCCGTCGAACACTATCTTCCCTTCACGGATAGTCATCCTGCAATCGAACTTGCTTGTGCCCTTTATCCTGGCATTGCCATTGTCAATATAATCAAAGTCGCCTTCAATTATCGAGATTACAGCTATATCGGCACAGCTACCGACGGAGAGGGTTCCCAGTTCCGGACGGTTAATGACTTTTGCCGGAATATGGGTGGATCTGGCGATAACCTCTTCGAGAGGCATTCCCATATTGTAAAACTTACCCATGGTGTGGAGCATGCTTTGTGCGGCTCCCCGGATGCTGGATGCGTGCAGATCGGTTGAAATGGTATCGGGTGCGAATCCGTCACGCAGGGCCCGATGACCGTTGCGGAACCAAAAGCTTCCGGCTCCATGGCCTACATCGAAGAGTACTCCCCTTTCCCTGGCCTCCCACATGTAGTCGTATACCTTACCTTCCCGGTCAACTGTGGGAAACTGTTGGGCAAACACGTGGGTATGAATGTCTCCGGGACGCAGCCTTTTGGTTACGAACTCGTCATAGGGAGAATGCACCGGACAAACACCGAAATCGATCATGCAGTGGGTTCCCGAAAGTTCCGCTGCCTCCAGGGCCTTGTCAACAGAGCCCCATGGAGGGTTCTCATTGTCATAGGCCGGCCTGCCTCCGGGACGGTAGTGGGCTGACTTAACTCCGACCAGATCTTCAGGAAATGCCTTGATAACAGATGCCACAACCTGAGGATGCATGTTTTTGACATACTGTTCCGATCGCAAATCTACCATGCCCTGGGCAGCAATATTCAAATATGCGAGTACACGACATACCGATTTGTCAATTACGTGTTCTTTGAAATAGAGGAAATCGCGCCAACCTACGGAACCTGCATCTACCGTAGTTGTGCAACCGCCCTTAAGGAGATGATCGTCTGCATTAATGTTGGGGAGTCCCTGATATGGGAAGAGAGGATATACATGGGTGTGTATGTCCACAAGTCCGGGTACAACATAATACCCTTTGGCATCGACAGCTTCTTTTGCCAGTTCACTGCTAATTTCAGGTGCAACAGAGGCAATTTTGCCGTCTTTAATCGCAACATCCATTTTACCGTTTATTTCATTTCCGGGATCAATCACATGGCCATTTCTAATAAGTAAATCATACTTCATAATTATTCCACCTCGCTATTCTCCTTTTCATAGGTTGTAAATGAGTTATCTGGTTCTACCCTCCTTATTTGGTTTATTTTATGGTTATGATTGGTTGACAGAGAATCTTAAATTAACGGTGATTTATTTAGTGATTGATTCCAGAAAAATTGGAAATGTTGTTATTGATGGCGTTTTGAGGTTTAGGAAGTGTTACTTTCGATCATAGAGCAAATCCCCTTACAACTTGATTTTTTAGACAGTAAAAGAGATTTATCCCGTAATAAACCGCATTGCAATTTTAGATATCGATTCTACCCCACTTACCGACTATAGCAGTCGGGAGAGTAAGGCTTGGGTATTACAGTTTCTATAAATGTGCAGTTAACTATAAAAACGATGCAGTCGATTATAATGTAGAAAGTTAGGACGATCCCCGGTAGTATAAGTGTAAAAGCAAAAAAATTTGGTCAAATGACATGTAAGTGGACATTAGTTGTAACCTATGATTTCCTAATCCATTATTTGCTGGTATGTGTAGTAAAAAGTAAGCTGATTATCTGTGGTCTTGTTAATATTCAAATAAACTATTCCAATTGGCTAAGGCGAGTCGCCTCGCCAGATAATATATACTAAATCAAAGTATATTCTATTATATATGGTTCAAGTAAAACAAGTAGGATGTAATATATGTGTCAAAATCTATTAATATTTTGTTAATTTTATATTACCATTCCCCTTCTTCCCTGTCAAGCATATTATTAACAGAGATAGAGTCAGTAGTACAAAATATGGATAAACTATGATTGACATCATTCTAACATAGTTATATAATTATTTCATCTATAGGAAAGGTGGTGAGAGGTATGGATATATCTTTTGTTCGTGGCGGTGGTTTATATACGGAATGTGCACTCATTAAAGGCTATATACGCAACAACAGAAGATCAGGATCATGGCTGAAGTCTGAGCTTTTACCCGTCATCTGTGCCGGTTTTGCTCTGCTACGGGATAGCTGTGTCCATTTTTACCGTATTGAGTGCCTCTTGCCACGCATATACCCTGCCTAGTCAAACAGGTATATTAATCATGTGTTGGTAACCCAGGCATTCAAACGGAAGCCTGGGTATTTTTATACCCAAATCTCAACGATTAAGGAGTGCATAACACATGATTAAATATATAAAAACAGCTCAAATGGTTCATTTTGAAAAGACAAACGGCGGAGTAATCTATCTCCTGCCTGATGTTATTATTAAAATATTCACCTTGGTTCCCCTGGTCTTTCTGTGGAAAGTAGTCATGTTATCGGGGGTGGATGTAGGAATGAGTATGCAACAAATGCTCTCATATGCATATGTCAGTTCCCTGCTCTCCGACATGATGGTCGTAAACACCCCGGCGTCGGGATGGCTTAGCGAAGGAGTTCTTATGAGGCTCTATGGCCGCCCCCTCTCGATTATAGGCCAGCTCATCTCACAGACCGTAGGTGGATGGATACCCATGTTATTCTTGTTCTCACTACCCATGGCTATAGTAGCGCCCCTTGTGGGCGTAAACCTCAGGCCTGCATCCTTATGGTTTTTTGTCAGCCTGTTCCTATGCATCAGCCTGGGTTTTGCCATCGATATTCTATTTGCCTGCCTGTCAATCAAGCTTAGAAATACGAGTTGGCTGATAAGTCGCATAAGGGCAGCCATCGTTGCCCTGCTGTCCGGGACAATAATACCTGTCAGCCTGATGCCCCTGGGATTTGACAGGATAGTTAAATACCAGCCCTTTGCCAGCCTGGGTGGTGCCCCCCTGTCAATCTTTGTAGGTGCCTCGGATCCCTTAAGCATCCTGAAGGTACAGATTTTCTGGAACCTGATCCTATGGCCTTTTGCATTGCTGGTATTCAAAAAATCACAGGAGGGGATGGTCAGCTATGGTGGCTAAAATTATATATAGGTTAAAACGAGTATTGGACCTGTTTTATATCTCGGCAAAGATGGATTTGATGTGGTTACTCAGGGATACAAAGTTTGCCCTGGCAGCCATAACCGCCGACACCGTCTCCAATCTTTCCGTAGTATCCAGCGTATATCTTATAGCCCTTCGCTTTGGTGGTATTGGCAACATGAGCGT
>DGDX01000068.1:7667-37466 GCA_002385665.1 Firmicutes bacterium UBA3941 | reverse complement strand
GTAACTATATTCTAACCGAGGTTGAGCCTTGGCTCAAATTATTTCTCTTTTTACACCATTATACGGACTTAATCAGTTAGTTAAAGATTCTTATAGTATACGTATATCAACAGTTCATTACAGCAGCCAGGGTTAGGGAACAACTTTAGCTTGGCTATGGAGGCATTGGTATGAACATTTCAGCTGTTTTTGAAGGCCTTAAAAAGAGAAAACGCGGTCTCGCAATTATGGTTGCTGCCATATTTGTTCTATACATGCTTCTGGGAGGTTTACTAAATATACGCCTCTTCAAAAATGATGCAGGCCCTGTAGAATCCGCTTCCCAGGGTTTAATGGATCAAGATGTTCAAGAGTTAATGCAAAGCAGTACAGAAAAATTGCTGAATGGTAACATTCAAGGCGCCCTAGACGATATAGACAAAGCCATCCAGTTGGCAGAAAACGTTGGTCAATTATACTTGCTAAGGGGAAACATACATGTAACCGCCAACAATTATGACCTGGCCATACAGGATTATACCCATGCACTTTCATTGGATCCCACCTTGATTGAAATATATGAATTAAGGGGCCATCTCTATTATGAGGGCAAGGATTATGATAATGCATTAAAGGATTATGATAAAGCCTTGCAACATAATCCCAATAACGGCGAAGTACTGCTTATTAGGTTTAATATTCATCTTAACCAGGAGAACTATGATTATGCACTCAATGACATCTACACTCTCATTGAACTGGAGCCTGAAAATGGCACCTTTTACTCCCTGGCGGGAGATGTGCATTCAATTAAAGGAGAGTATGATAAAGCCATTGAATTTTATAATACCGCCCTTGATTACCTGTCGGATATAACTGACAGGGAGAACGTTTATCTGGCATTAGGCAACTGCTCATTTGAATTGAAGATGTTTGACAGTGCAGTTGAAAGTTACTCAAATATTTGAAGACATCCCATGATAATGGGGAGGTTTATTTCAACAGAGGAGTCTCTCATATTCAATTGGAAAACTACAAGGAGGCCGTAAACGACTTCTCCAGATCAATTGAGCTATCCTATCAGCCTGAATTATCGGCATTTCAAAGAGGACTGTCCTATTATATGCTGGAGCAATATGAAGAATCCATTTCAGATCTGGAGCTATATGTAGATGCTTATCCTGATAATTCCGATTCGTGGATCTATTTGGCATTGTCATACTTTAATACTAAAAACTATAATGATGCTATAACTTATTTTGAAAAATGCATCAATGCGGGTATAATGTTGGGTGAATGTCACTATCATCTGGCAAGTATTTATTTGGACAAAAAGCAGTTTAAAAAAGCAATAACCCATTATACCTCATCTGCAGATTTAAATTATCTAAAGGACTACTCCCTGTTTAACAGAGGAGTAGCTTATCTGAATCTAAACAAGGTTGATGAGGCTAAAAAAGACTTTCAGCAGGTTGTTAATATAACACAGGATACAAATCTTAAGAAATCTGCAAAAGATGCAATTGATAAATTATCATAAATTCAATTTCTTACAGTAACTATAAATGACGACAATTTCTGAAGGCTATCTACTAATAGTATCAACTCTCCGTCAAAGATAAGGGTTTGCAAGAATTTGCAAACCCTATGATTGCTGTAGCTCAAACTCGATATAGTCACACAGGGCTTCTATGAACCTTTCCCTGCCTATATAGAAGTCTCCCCAATTGGAGATGAAACTTACATCTTGATATTTTCTGGCCTCATCCATCCTTTCATAGGTATTGACAAAGCTTTGTAGGTCCTTTGCATATGTCTCAATATCCACCTCCTCATCTCCTACACAAAATTCATGCCTGTTTTGTTCGTCTTCTATCCAGCTTGTTTCCCAAAATAAAGTACTCCTTAGAAGGCGCAAAGTCTTTCCTATCCCATTCCTTGGCTGAATCTACAATCTCCCGACAAATCTGCCCACAATTTGGGGCAGTTATTTCCATGATACATCTATTTTCGTCTGCTTCTATGATATCCACTTTGACATAATCCAATATCATATTGGAGATGCTATCGGGCCCTACTTCTGTCTCCTCATTCGTTGTCTTTAACCCGTTTTTTGCATAGTTCATTAAATCCTCATAAAGCATAGTTCTATGGCGATTGCTCTTTAAGATATTAATGCTTATTATCGTTATCCCCACTACAATCCCGAAGATTAGGATTGATAGATACACCCCTACCCTCTTCCATTTGAGATTTATTCTTCGTCCATCCATATGTTTTGCACTGCACCTTTCCTTCAATTTGTATGGGATATAAAACATACCCTTCTAAAAGTTATATGGTATGACAAATGAATGTATTCCTGAAAAGTAGAGGACATTGGCAGAATGCAATATTTAAATTTGCATTTATAGGCAAAGTGCGTACAACAGAAAATAAGCCCCTCCGTTCCTATGGAAGGGCTTATGTTTAGTAGTCTATTCTTGGATTAACTGCATTAAGTCAAATTATCTGTAGATCCATTATTTTATTCCCTTTATTTAGGTATGGATACCAGGATTACATCGTATTGCTTCAATATGGTATCATCCCCCAGTTCGTCACCGGACAACAGATCCCTTTTCCCTACGAAGCATTTGGGCAGTGGTTGCTCATCTTTCACAAAATTTATAATAAAGTACAACCTCTCTTTTTCTGACTCCCTATAGGTAACTTCCAACTTGGTAGGCTCGTCTATAACGGAAGAGACATTGGCCTCCGCCGTTACCTGATCCAGGACCTTATCCAAGGCTCTATCCTCCAATTCCGTACCTATATAGTATACCCTGCCCTTGCCAAATTCATTTCTGGTTACTACGGGGGTGCCGGCATAGAAATCACTGGAGTAATTGGCCAAACTCTCGGCCCCTTCCAGGTGCATTAAATCGCAGAGCATCCGACAGGTATACTCGCTTCCATCGGTAAAGACCACAGTGTTATGCTGTTCCGGAGCTAAGGCATCTATCTCCTCTACCCAGATGCCAGCCATCCTGCGGAGAGGACCTGGATAACCTCCAAGGTGAACGTTGTCGGATTGATCCACAATACCGCTCATAAAGCTGGTTACCAGGGTTCCTCCCTTTTTCACATATTCCTCTAAGGCTTCCCCGACTCCTTCCTTTACCATATAGAGAACAGGCGCCACAACTACATCGTATTTACTGAAATCCGCATCTATAGGGATCATATCCACTGGGATATTCTTATCATAGAAGTAGCGATAATAACTATGGATTTGGTCTACATACTTAAGGTCCTTATGGGGACCGCTGGTGTATTCCAGTGCCCAGTAGTTATCCCAGTCAAAGATTATTCCGACTTTAGACGGATTGTCTGAACCTAAAATACAATCCAGCTCTTTTAATTCCTTACCCAGCTGGGCCACTTCTCTGAAGACCCGGGTATTTTCATGGCCAACATGGGCTATGACCGCACCGTGGAACTTTTCACAGGCACCGACAGAACGTCGGAGTTGGAAAAATTGGATGGTATCCGATCCATGAGCTATGGTCTGGTAGCTTTGGGCTCTCATTTGGCCGGGCCTCTTAAGGGAGTTATAGGGCTGCCAGTTTTGTTGACTGGGCGTTTGTTCCATAAGCATGAAGGGCTGACCCTTAAGCCCTCTCATCAGGTCATGCCGCATGGCCGTCATGCTCCATGGGGTATCATAGGCAGGATAGTTGTCCCATGATACTATGTCCATTTCCTTTGCCCACTTAAAATAATCCAAACCCTTATATGTACCCATTAGATTGTTGGTGATTGGGGTATCGGGATCATATTTGCGGATAGCATCCCGTTCCATCTTAAAATTCTCCAGCAGGCTATCGGAATTAAAGCGGCGGTAATCAATGGAGATTCCGGCAAAGGCCGTCTTATCCTCCCCGATCCCTTCGCTTAAGGCATTTGGCAATACAATCTCGTCCCAATCGTAGATGGTATGACCCCAAAACTCCATGTTCCATGCCTTGTTTAAGGCCTCAATGGTCTTATACTTCTTTCTTAGCCAAACTCGAAATGCTTTCTCGCAATTTTCACAATAGCATTCTCCGCCATATTCATTGTTTACATGCCAGCAAACGATATTCTTATTCTTACCATAGCGTTTTGCCAGCTCTTCGGCCAGGGCCTTGGCATACTTCTGATAGACCAGGCTATTGGGACAGGCATTATGACGCTGCCCAAACTTATGCTTGCGTCCATAGTAATCCGTACGAGTCACTTCGGGATAGCGCTTTACCATCCAGGCAGGCAGTGCTGCCGTTGATGTGGCCATGACGATATCGTATCCTTCCTTGCTTAGCATCTCGACGATATCATCCAGCTCGTCAAAATAATAGGTTTCCTCTGATGGTTGAATCTTTGCCCAGGAAAAGATATTGATGCTTGCACTGTTTATATGTGCTTTCCTAAAGATACGCATATCCTCTTCCCAGATTTCCCTGGGCCATTGGTTGGGGTTATAATCCCCGCCGTAAAGGATTCTTTTAAACATCTTCCCCGTTTTCTTACCCATAATAGGCCTCCCTTAAGTTATTTGTTCTATATATAGCAGCTGTTTTTACTGATACGTATATAATATTTTAAGGATCGCCCATTGTCAAACCGGAGATTATAACCCGATCAACCGTACTCTTTAGCTGTTTCTCCTTAGGCCGTAACGCAATAATCTCATACCATTTAATATAACTACTAATATGCTGGCTTCGTGAACCAACATTCCAACTGACATACTCACCCATTCGCTAAATAACACACCTGCTAACAGGACTAATACTACACCCAGGGCGATGGCTATGTTTTGCTTCATATTTCTGGCTGTAGCCTTCGTTAATCCAAGGGCATGGGGTAGGCGGCTGAAATCTGAGTTCATCAGAACAACATCCGAAGTTTCAATAGCTACGTCAGTACCGCCTCCCATGGCTATGCCGATATTGGCCAGTGCCAGTGAAGGGCTGTCGTTGACACCATCTCCAATGAAGGCAACTATTTGCCCTTCCTCAATCAGCTGCTTCACATAGGCTGATTTATCTTCCGGCAGCATGTTCCCATGGGCTTCGGTCAGGCCCAATTCACGGCTGACCACTTCAACGGTTCCCTGGTTATCGCCTGAAAGCATAACCAGATTCTTGACCCCCAGCCTCTTTAGCCTTTGCAGGTCCTCCTTAACACCTGGACGTATCTGATCGCGAACTCCCATCAGTATTTTAAGTTCTCCGTCAATCGAAGTTAATACAAGGGAGTTGCCACCCTTTACCAAACGCTCTATATCAGCCCTGGCTTCTTCATTTAGCTCAACATTTTCCTGCTCCATCAGGGCGACATTTCCCACAGCTACTCTGTGACCGTTGACCTTGGCTGTAATACCTCCACCTTTTATTACTTCTGTGTTTTCAACCGGTGAGAATGTGGTTTCCCCGATCTCCTCCAGTACCGCTTTCGCTAAAGGATGATCCGATTCACGTTCAACACTTGCCAGATAGCCCATGGCCTCCTGGATATTGTCTCCATAATAGACCGATTCTGAGACCGATGGATTCCCTACAGTCAACGTCCCAGTCTTATCGAATACCATGGTATCCAACCTGCTAAAATCCCTAATTACTTCGCTACCCTTTAGCAGTACTCCATTTCGTGCCCCGTTTCCAATGCCCGCCACATTGGATACCGGAACACCGATTACCAGAGCTCCGGGACAGCCCAGGACCAGAATGGTTATTGCCAACTCAACATTTCGGGAGAACAGCCATACTATAAAGGACAAGACAAGAACTGCCGGTGTATAGTACTTGGAAAAGCGATCTATAAAGCGTTCTGTCTCGGATTTTGAATCCTGCGCTTCCTCTACCAGCTCAATGATCTTACCAAAGGTTGTGTCCTCGCCCACGCGATCGGCCACAATCTGTATAGTACCGTTATCCAGGATCGTACCCGCGTATACATTGGAACCCTCTTCCTTGACAACGGGTATGGACTCTCCTGTGATGCTCGCCTCATTGATACTACCCTCACCGGATATAACCGTACCATCCACAGGTACCTTGGCGCCGGTCTTAACCAGAAGAATATCTCCTACATCCACTTCGTCCACTTCAACCTCTGCGAATTCTCCATCTTCCATCTGCTTTAGTGCACTTTCCGGGGCCATCTCCGTTAACTCCTTAATAGCTGACCGGGTCTTATTCAGGGTACGCTGCTCTAAAAAGGCACCGAAGAGGAATAGGAAGGTAACAATGGCTGATTCCTCATAGTTTCGAATCAAAAATGCTCCAAGGACTGCGATTGTAACTAAGACATCAATGCTCACTACCCTTACCATTAAAGCCTGATATGCCTGGATGATAATAGGGGCTATGCCTAAAACAGATGCCACAATTAATGACCAGGTAAACACCGTCATATTGCTCATGGTCCATTTACTCAAAAATCCAATCGCAATCAAAATACCACTGATTAACGTAATACTGTTTTTATTTCTCAAAATATACCGTTGCATTTTATCACTTCCTTTTTAGGCCTAGATTAGACAACCAGGCTTTTTACCAACGAATCATTGCTATCACTTCGATACTTCATAAGCTTCATCCAACTCAGAAAGCATATTGTATACAGCCTCATAGGTTTCACATACATCGCTGGGCACGGTATAGTTATCCGTGATTTCGCGCAATTGTTTGAACTCATTATCCAATTTGGGTTTTTCCGGTCCCGTTTTCATAATCTTTTCATTGATCTCATCAAATATCTTTCGCACACTGTGAAATTCCGGGTGGCTTCCGCCATGAACACGTGCAACCACCGGTACATACATTTCCAACTTCTTCATATTTTCTTCCTTTACTCTATTAAATGTTGTCATAATCCTTACTCCTTTTCTCTTTTTTGATTATCTCCCACAGGGCAGGTTTTGTATCTCCTTACACCATCTCCATAAGGTGTTAAACCATTTCATCCTATCAATTAAATAAAACATTCGACCATAAAACTTCCTTCTATAAAATCGTATCAGGCATTCTCCAATATCTAGTCGATCATTTGAACTTAAAAAAATGAAATCATCAGCATTGTTATCTGGCTTATCGAACAAGGCATTTTTGAAGCTCCCTGTTAATTCCGTTTGTTCTGCATGTATATCTTAGCATTCCCTTGAGGCAAAAAAAATGACCTGGGTCAAATTACAAAAACATTTTGCATCCAGATCATGGCTATACGATTTTATAGATTTGTTAAGACAAATTCTGTTTTGATAAATAAATTATCTTAAGTAATCATGATAGTCAGACAGTTTTACAAAGGTGTATCCCTTATTGAGCAAATGTGTAATTCCTTCAATTATACCTTCCGCAATTTTTTTCTCCGGTCGATTCATATGAAAGAGTATTATGGCACCTGGGTTAGCACTGGCACATGCCCTAATGATTTGCTGCTTGTTAAAGGTTGCGCCGGCATCCCCTAAGACATTATAATTTACAACCATATAGCCCAGCTCTCCGGCAATCTCAACAGCAACTTCATCATAATAGGCCGTACCTGAACGAAAATATCTGGGCTTATGCCCTGTTATACGGTGTATTTTTTCATCATTGTACAATATTTCTTCTACAACTTCTTTAATATCCTGTGTACCACTAATACCATAGGCCGATTTACCGATTAGCGAAAGGGGCTTATGCAGGTATCCATGATTGGCAATCTCAAAAAGGGGATTGGCAGCCAAATCCAGGAATACATCCAGGTGCTTATCAATCCATCGGCTGTTAACAAACAGGGTAGCGGGAATCCCTTGACTGATTAAAAATTCTATAATTTTCTCATCATAGCCATCACTTTTTCCACCGCATGCATCAAAGGTAAGTGCTATTACCCTATCATCTGTGTCTATTTCGGTAACAACACCCTCAACCCTCTCTCCCCAAGAATTGGGAATAACGTCGGCATACTTCTCTTCAAAATATGTAATATACTCCTCCATATCTCTATCTATATTATTTTCATGTGCCGCATCCTTCTCTTTGGGAATGTTGCCCTCTCCAACAGAGTTGCCTTCTTCAATAATATCTATTGCCGGTTGAACAAGGGTAGTTTCCGCATTTTCCGGCCCATTTACAGAGCCGGATTCCACTTGTTCAGCCCCGGATATACCCTTAGTAGATCCAGATTCTTCCCACCCAGTATTATCTACAGTACACGCTATCAGCAAGATAAGGCATATGGATATTAGAATTAAAACCCTAAATTTTTGATTTGATAATGTTTTCATAAAGACTCCTATACTGTACATGATTAGTAATTGGTGTCCAATTTTGCTACTGCTTTACTGTCATCTGTACCTGCCTGTCTTATCATGGCTACCATCTCAGCCAATAAAAAGCACTAATATACTATTATCTTAAATCAATTTACGATAACATTATCATGGCCGGGAATCACTAAATCGAAGCTCTCCTTTAAATTCATTATGGTCTGTGCCGCTATTTCCTTCATCTTCGGATCCGGCTGAAATTCCGTTTTGTTATCCTCATAGTGATACTTGGTCATAACAGCATCGCCTGCTACAAGAATCCTTTTACCCTTATGTTGAAAAGCAATACCATGAAGGCTGTCCGTATGTCCCGGTAAGGGGAGGGCATATACTCCCGGCAAAAACTCGCCTTCAACAGGAACAAGTCTCGAACCGTCGATGCTCTCATTATTCCTTAAAACTTTGGCAACCTCCTTTGATGTACACCATTTTGCATTTTCAAAGTACTTAAAGCCTTCTATATGATCCCCGTGATGATGGGTGCAGAAAAGATGCGTAACATCATGAGGTCTAAGCCCTGTCCTCCTGTTTAAATCAAAGTAGTAATCCTCAGGCGATATTCTCAAAGTTGGATCAACAATTAGCACATATTCCTTACCGTCTTTGTCATAACCTCTTATTAAAACGGAAGTACAGGTAGACGGATCTCCCCTTGGTGGGTCCTGGGGACTTTCATTGAAATATCTGTTCCATTTTAAGTGTCCTATGACAAGGATATCATAGTCGATTATCGATCCATTAATATGGGGAAAAATATTCATTTTATCCCTCCTATACTGTTAATAACAATTGATCCACAATCTTAATAAACTATTTTCCTACAATACACAAGTCCTTTTATGTGGTTATGTAGTAAATAGGCCCCGGAAGTCATACATATCTTTCATGCAAGATGTCCAAATCTATTCGTCCGGATTTATCCTCCACTATTTCGATATTTCGTAATACCTCATCAGGTGTACGCATCCCAATTAGGGCTACATCGACAAGTTTATTTGATAGTACGAATTGAATTAATGCGCGGGTATAGTCAAAGGTATCATCCGGGCGTATCATGCGCATCCATTTCTGAAAAATCCCTGATGTGGTGGTCCTCATGGTTGCGATCCCCATTTTCTTTTTCTCAGCTTCGAATAAGCTGCCAAAGGGTCTGCTGGGCTCGTAGGGGTGTTGAAATATAAAGTTATAGCATAGTTGAATGGCATCAAAGCGTTGGGTGTTAATCAGGTCATAGACCGCAGCATTATTGTCCTCTGTGGTAAAACCTATATATTTGATAACACCATCCTTTTTTAATTGCTCTAAGGCTGCAAGGGCACCATTTTTCCCCAGGATTCGGTTTATTGCTTCCTCAGTGTAAGAATTGCCATGTAGTTGCAGGAGATCAATATAATCTCTGTGAAGCCTCTTTAGGCTTCCCTCAACTGAATACATGACATAATCATAGTCGGATAAACCCAGGGATTCGTTATCAAAGGGAAAGCACTTTGTCGCTAAAAAAATCTTTTTAGGATCTACCTTGGATAATACATCCCCAAAAATCCTTTCTGAAAGGCCGTTCCCATAGCCAGGGGCTGTATCGTAGTAAGTAATACCCTTCTCCACAGCCAGCTCAAGTGCCGCATACACATTCTTTCTTGCTTCTTCACTCTCAGGATCGTATTCTGCCAGATAGTTTTTTAATCCTGCGGCGGCACCACCAAACCCAATCCTGCTTACAATAACACCTGTTTTGCCAAACTGCGTATATTCCATGATATCTCACCTTCTATTACATAATCTACAACGCTATGCTATTCAATCATCTGTTGGTAATGGCTATTGAACGCCAGCTACTTCTTTACATGGGAGAATGGTTTAATCCGACAGCTTCCACAAATCCATCCCCCCCAGCAGCTGTACTGATATGTCAAGTTGCATACATACAAATAGCTAACATAAACATCAGTTGTGAGGGTTAATCTATAACCCATAGACCATAATGAAGTTAAGTCTATGGGTTATAGTTGCATGGTATCTGCTTAAGATGGTAAATCCTCTATTAGAGATCCCTGTTTCATTCTTTGATAATGTCATTGTAGACCTGTCTATTTTGCACGGAGATATATGCTGGCAAATTCATCAAGTCGTTTAATTTCTATCCTTACAGTCAGCATCCCCTTTTCTTTGGAGATTTCCCGTACGGAAATATCACCGTCTGAGCGTAGAATATTATAATCCTCTAAGGAATCCCCATCTAATCTGCAGTCTACATAAAAATCGTATACCGGAAGCAATTGCCTTATGGGTCTTCTGGGCTTTGAAGTATGATTTGTTAAGGATAAAACTACCTGTTTATTATCATCCTTATTTTCGGTCAAGGCTATATGTACACTATCCGGTGCATTGGTTTCAATGGATAATTCACCGTTTTTTGTCCACAAAATGGAATTGTATACCAGATCCATAAAATCCTCATGGCCGTTGGTATAGCACAGCTTATCCATTTGATTGGCAAAGTATACCACCCTACCCTTTCCGTATGTCCCCGCTATGATGGTAGGATAGGGAGTTCTCATATCCTTTACCCAGGCCTTTGGTGGCGGCTGATTTGGGATCTTTGGAACATAGGTGCAGACTACATTATAGTTTTCCTTCTCTATGGGTGTGCACAGCAATGTATATCCATCATTCATCAACAAAGATGTATTTTTAAATCCGGAAGTTATGGCATGCGGTTCTTTCAGCATCTGATAACAATCTATTTGGGTATCCTTCTTGATTCCGGTATAGCTGCAGCCGAACAGATCTCTGAGCCCAAAGTCTTCCCTCTTATTTCCCTTCTCATCATACAGGGAAGTTTTATAGGAAGCTATAAGCCCGCCGCCCATGGAAACGTATTTTCTGATTATCTCTATATGTTCGTCAGATAGATATGCACCGTTTGGTATTATTAGCAGTTTATACTTGCTTACTTCATCAAGAGTAAAGTTGATGTCGGGGCAAAAACCGTATTGCACATGGTTATCTATAAGAACATTTTCTATTCCCTTTATAAATACCCCATATTCATCCTTGTCCTTATCGTCGTCGGCAAGATAGTCACGGCTTGCTTTGGAGAAATATATACCTACTTCCTCCCTTGGAATCTGGGTTTCCAATATCTCCTCATTATCCGCCAGGTAATGGTAGACATCCCTTTCCAAGTATGAGTTCCTGTTATCAAAGGTTGCACCGGGATGTTGCCCGTTGAACATGCAATTCCATAATCCACCGCCTACGCTCACGGTCTCCCACAACCATATCCTCGACTCCAGATGCGGCTCTATAACATATCTCCACTTTCCTCCGTTGTTGCCGTATAGTACCACCGCCTGTTTATCCCTGTTCACGGATTTCATAAAGCGTATGGCTGAGGCAGGAGTTGTCAGCTGGTGGTAATGCCCCTTGGTTGCACTATGGGTGGATAAAAAGTTCGGGCTTACCAGAAAATCAAAGTGTTCCCTGGCATTGTACAGGTCGATCCCCGTGGACTTTGCCCTATGGGCATGGAACATTCCAAATATTTCAGCACAATAGGCCTTTTCATCCCCATATTCCTTCACGGTGTTTCTCATCAGTTCTATGTGCTCATCTGCGCATTTTGCCTTCCAAAGCCTATACTCATCGAATTCTCTGGAATAGTAGTCTGCACCCTGAGGAATCTCCTTGTTTGTATCCCTTTTATAACGATCTCTGCAAGCCTTACAATAGCATGGGCCTACGCCAAACCCTATTGCATTCTCCCAGATACCGTCTATATCATATCTGTCCATCAAGTCCCTTATATAGTCAACGGCATATTCATTTACATAAAAGCTGTTATAGCAAGGTACATACAGGTCAAACTCCTTGGAGTAAATAGGGGTGCCATCGGCGTTTAATGCAAACCAGTGTGGATATCTATCGTACCTTTCCCTTTGTACTCCTCTGAAATCAACCCTGACAATAACCTTAATCCCATTCTTGTGGGCCTCTTCAACCAGATCGGCAAGAATATCCTGCTCTCCCAAAAATGGGGTTGGGTTTGCCAGCTCCAGGTTGCTTATAAAGAAATCCGTATCCCCGCCACCATGGGCGATAATACAATTAGCCTTGATCTCCCTGAGATATTCCACCACTGCTTTAGCATCATAATTAACTGCATCCGGCTCCCTGAGGACAGTTTGAACCATTCGCAATTGCTTTTGATACCATTTTTCCTTTCCCATACTAGCCCCTCCATTTTATGTCCTGTCTATAATTTTGCAACAAAGACCATACATCTGTTTCAGATGCAGTGAATCAACTCAGATAGCCTCCTGCAAATCCCTCATACTCGTCTAGAAACCATTCAGCTACTTTTGTCATAAATATGGATATCTCATCCCCCTTAAAGGCAAAGGTGATTTTTAGGGTACCCAGGTAAATATCGGTTATATATACCAGCATGTTCAGCTTATGATCTTCCACCCATGCGGCTGATGCAAGGCATTTATACCGTCGACCTGATGCAGTCCCGATCCTTTCATCGAAATAATTCCTCTGGGGAAAGTCCCCTGGAACCTTTTTGCCTAGACCAAAGTTAAGGGTATGATGCCCTGATGCATTTTCATATTCCCATATGCCCTCATCGCCATTAAAGGTCAAACGCATCCTGGTGATCCCCATGGGGTTTTCGTTCAGTGTATACCACCTGTTGCTAATCCTTTCTGCATAAGGTGATGCAAGATTTCCCCGCTGTGGCAAAATCTTGAGATCTAGAATTTTTCCCTTCAAAGCTGTATGGGATTTGGCGTCCTCTGGTAGAGGGCTATCCTTAACCTTATAGAATATTTCATCATAGAAGGGTTCTATAACGCCCGTTCCTGTTGGTCCAGCACCTTGGGTATCGGATATGCAGGCAAATATTAGGTCCTTGTCCGGGAAGCATAGAGCATATTGTGACCCCATTCCTATAAAGGCAAATCCGCCTTCCCTTTGCATCCATATCTGATATCCATAACCCTGCCTGCCTATGATGGAATTGTCTATTTGCTTGGAAGTCGCCTCCCTGATGTACTCTTCCGATATTAATTGGCGGTCCTCCCAGCGGCCTTTATTCAAACATACATATGCCAATTTGGCCATATCCCTTAGGGTGCATATTACTCCTGAACCGCCCCAGGATGTGCCCTCAGGTGTTTTAATACACCAGGCATCCTTGGAAAACCCAATAGGGTCAAGGAGTTTATCCCTCATATATTCGAGGAATGGAACTTTGCTTATCCGCTCCACAATGGTATTTAAAATGACTGTGGCCGCTGTATCGTAGGAAAATATCGTTCCGGGCGGATGTGAGGGTGCCTTATGAAAAAACGTTGCCGCCCAATCCTTGTCGTATCGCGTATAGGAGTTTTCGCTATGGGGTGTTGCCATCATCAAAAGATCTCTTACGGTGGACTCGGCCAGATAGGGGTGCAGATTTTCCGGTACCTTATCCTCGAAGAAACTTGCTACTCTATCCTCAAGGCTTAGTTTTCCTTCCTCAATCATTAAACCTATGGCCAGGGATACCATGCTCTTGCTTACAGAATACATCCTGTGCATGCTATCCTTTGAATAGGGTGCCCAATAGCCCTCAGCTGCTATTTGGCCTTTTCTTAGCAACAAAAATCCGTGCATGCATGTTTGCTCCCTGTCGATCCTCTCCAGGAAACTAAGGATAGCCGAAGATGGAATCCCGAGGCTCTCAGGTGATGAAGCATGTTGGAATAATTTAACCTTATCCAAAATAACCACCCTCCATTTATCGGTATCTATACTCTATTCATACTCCTTTATATCTATCAGGGAAGCAGAATCCTCATCTAAGAACAGTGTCCAATTACTATGGGTTTTAAGTAAGGTTGCCGGGACTTGGTTGGTTACGTCATTTTCCAAGGTAGCTTTGACAGCTTCCGCCTTAACCTTGTAGGGAACACAGGATACGATAACCTTGCTTCTAAGAATCTCATAACAGGTCATGGTTATGGCCTGCTTTGGCACATCATCAACGGTAGGGAACCATCCCTCTCCCACTTGTTGCATTTTGCAGCGCTCGTCCAGGTCCACTACAATGAAGGCTTCTCTGGTATCAAAATCCGCCGGCGGATCGTTGAAGGCAATGTGGCCATTCTCCCCTATGCCTATCAGGGCCAGATCCACAGGTTTGCGCCTAATCTCTTTGGTCAGATCTCTTACGGTCTTTTCAATGTCCCCTTCCCCGCTTATAAAGTGAGCTTCCTTAAGATCCACCAAGGAAGTGAACCTTTCCTTGAGATACCTTCTAAAGCTTGCCGGATGGGATTCAGGAAGGTCTATGTATTCGTCCAGATGAAACATCTCCACCTTGGACCAATCAACATCCATCTCTACAAGATGCTTCAGCGTGTCCATTTGAGACGCTCCGGTAGATAGGATCAATCTGGCCTCTCCATTTTTAGCAATGGCCTCCTTTAGAATCTCCGCACTGTACTTGGCTGCCTCCTTACCCAGTTCTTTGGAATCCTTAAAAACTCTTATCATAGCCTAAGTCCCCTTTCTATTTTTTTATTAGTTCACTTACATCGACAGTCCTTCCCTCTGCTATGGATATATTAGAGGCGATCCCGATGATAGCGGACATGGCACCTGCCCATGAATCCGCCCTATGTCCCAAAGGATCCTGAACATCGCCTACAAAAATCATCCTTCTTATTCTCTCGTCTCCCCCGCCGTGATCCCCGGCGGCCTTCTGTATATCGTATGTAATCACTTCGCCCTTTCGGTTAAAGAGCTTTATCTGCTGGCTGGGTTCTTTAGTCCTTGGTCCGCTATGTATTTCCTCAAGCTCAATCCTGCCTTCTGTTCCGTTAATAGCGGCCCTCCAACCCTCATAGGGGCTATGGGCTGTAAGTGAATAGCTCAACATACCCCCCTTGGAATACTTAACGTTTACCGACATGGTATCGTAAATGTCAATGTCGTCTGCGAAAACGCACCTGTCACGAAAATAGCCGTCTTCCCTCTCAGCCTCCAGATAAAATCTTTTGGTAAATTCATTGTCGGCTATATCCCAATAGAATTCACAGTCACCCTTATATTGACATGTCAGGCACCGCTCGCCCCGTTTTATTCGAGTCGGCCCATAAAACCTTCTATTTCCAAAAGCGCTGACCTTTACAGGCTCATCCTCCATCCACCAGTTAATCAGATCAAAATGGTGGGTTGCTTTATGAACCAGGAGACCTCCGCTATTTTTCATATACCTGTGCCATCTCCTGAAATAGTCGGCGCCGTGAACGGTATCCAATATCCATTCGAAATCTATATTCAGAATTTCCCCTATTATGCCCTCCCTTAGCATTTCCTTAACCCTGGTAACATAGGGGGTAAAGCGGTAGTTGAATGTAACGATGACCTTCCTGCCCGTCCTCTTTTCCGTCTCCAATATCGCCCTACATTTTTCTGCATCAATGGTCATGGGCTTTTCGGTTATGGCATCACACCCCGCCTCTAATGCCCTTATAATGTATTCGTGATGAAAACCATCGACAGTAGTCACTATTACGGCATCCGGCCTGGTCTCCTCCAGCATAAGATCAAAATCGTCATAAACCGGAATACCGCCACACTCCTCGCTTATTATATTGGCTCTGATCCTATTTACGTCAAATACCCCTACAACATCCGCATAGTCCCCCAGTTCGGTAACCAATGGCTTGGCATACATATATAGTGCCCTGCCGCTGGCTCCCGCCAGAGCATATCTTTTCACCTGTAGCCCCCTCCTCCTGTGAATAATTCATTCTTCAGCCGTTCTATACTTCATCTCTTTATCATTATATCATATAGACTTGTAACTATTAACCATAGACTACAAATATATACCGTTTTTATTGACAAAGCATATCTTTTTATATAGTATAAACCTAGATATATTAAGTTTTGTCATAAGTTAGGAATAGGGTTATTATAGAGCAACAACACATTTGTAAATTTTGAATTGCCTTTTTATCGGTGTAGCTAGCAGATGTATAGGACAATCAGTCGTCCTTAACCGGAAATCATGGATGTAGCCTGCACTGTTCCCAGCTTTTTGTTAGAATCGTCTGCACCATGGCCGATAAAAACCCCAATGATAATCGGTCATGCAGAATAATTATCCTCAACAGCTACAGAATACCAGAGTATAAGTCCTTAAAAACAGTAAATATTATTCTACATAAAGGAGGATTCTGTAATGTATAAATCTTTAAACCCAGGGCATTTAAACATCAAAACCAGTGGCTTTGAAGAGACCTTGGCCCTTGCCAAAAAGCATGGCTTCGGTGCTGTAAGCTACAATCCCAGTGCCTTGGAGACGGAGGGAATAGATACCTACAAAGCCCTTGATCTAATGGGGCAGTACGGTGTAATCATATCCGATTTTGGTCTACCTGTACAGATAACGAGTCGGGACGCTTTCAATGACACCTTTCCTAAGCTGGAAAAGGTTGCTCAAGCAGCTGCTAAATTGGGCATTCATCGCTGCTGCACCTGGATGATGAGCTCATCCAAGGATTATGAATATGCAGAGAATTTCAATTTTCATGTCTGGATGTTTAGGCTTATTGCAAAGGTACTGAAGGATTATGACATTCTTTTTGGAGTGGAGTTCCTAGGTCCCAAGCATATCCTGAAGGCCAATAAATATCCATTCATCCATACCATAGACGGAATGCTGGAGCTATGCGATGCAGTTGGCACCGGCAACATGGGTCTGCTTCTGGATTCCCACCACTGTTATAGTTCCGGTTTACCGGGCGGAGAATTTTCCAAATATATCCGCGACGAAAAAGATATCGTTATAGTCCATATAAACGATTCCCCAGCGGGTGTACCTATTGACGAAGTTAAGGATTCACCACGCTTCTATCCCGGAGAGCCGGGTGGCGGCGGCAACGATCTGATCGGCTTTATGAATGCACTGAAAAGCTTAGAATATACGGGGCCTGTGGTGCTAGAACCCTTCAGCGAGACCCTTAATGGCATGTCTGACAACGACGCCATCGCAAAGATAGTCTCCGACAGCATAGATTCCGTATGGCCTAAATAATATAAGGAGAGGAATGATAGTCTTATGAGTATTAAACCACTTAAGGTTGGACTGATAGGGAGCGGTGCAATTAGCTATACCTATCTGAACACCTTGACTAGCGGCTTTGCAGCTGTGGAAGTTGTTGGCTGCTCCGACCTAATCCCTGAAAGGAGCAAGGCACGTGCCGAATTGTTCGGTATCCGCCAGATGACCACGGAGGAAATTCTCGCCGATCCGGAGATCGAGCTTGTGGTCAATACAACACAGCTATGGAACCACCACCATGTAACCAAAGCAGCTCTTGAGGCTGGAAAACATGTCTACTCTGAAAAAGCCATGGATCATACCTGGGAAGGTGCAAAGGAAAACTACGAACTGGCCAAGAAAAAGGGTCTCCTGCTTGGCGCCGCTCCCGATTGCTACATGGGCTCTGCATGGCAGACTGCCAGGAAGCTGGTGGATGATGGATATATCGGCCAACCGCTTATTGCCTACGCTATGTGCATGAGGGGTTACGGTTCCCATGAACGGGGTCCATTGCCTGAAGGTTTTGTCAGGGATCCGATGATGGGTGCCCGTGGCACTACAATTACCTATGATATGAGTGGATATTATCTCAATGTACTCATTAATCTCTTTGGACCTGTAAAACGGGTTAGCGGTTATTCTCAGGTGTTCACCGGAGATAGAGAATACTACAATACCAAGCACCCCAACTACGGACAAAAGATCCCGGCAGAGGGCGGTGAAAATGTTATGCTGGGAGCCCTGGAATTCGAAAACGGCGTTTATGCCTCTCTGGTAGTCTGCTCTGAGGCCTTTAGTCCTGAGGTACCCAGGGTTGACATCTACGGTACAGAAGGTCATCTGTCCTTACCCGATCCCAATTACTTTGGCGGCTGGGGCAACGATGTTGTTATACTCCAGAAGAAGGGTAACGGAACCGAAAGCTTTAAGGTTCCTTTCACTCATGGATTCAGCGATACCGATCCCAGCATTATGCCAAAGAGCGGTAAGAGAGAACCCTGTCACAACAGCTGGCGTGGAATTGCTGTCGTAGACATGGCATATGCTATCCGCAGAGGACGTAAGCCCCGCAGCAGCGCTGAGCTTGCACTTCACGCTGTTGAAATCGTGGATGCTATTGATAGAAGCAATGAGGACAATCGAGTTCATACCATGACTACACGTCCTGAAAGACCTGCACCCTTAAAGCCTGGATACTTCGGACATGTCAACGTCATGGAGGCGTCTTTGGATACCTGATGAACAATTGACTCTAAAACTGGCGTTTTAAGCCTTAACTGTATATAACAAAGATTTAAATATGGCATATGACGGTGGTCATTTGGTTTAAAAACTTAAGTAAGTGGCCACCGTCATTTACTTGATGGTAAGTAGTTTTACCATTTGCTTCATCATCTTTCAAAGTCCAAATCAATGAAATCTTCCGTTTATTAATATTTCAGTATACCCTGTTAACCAATAAGATAAGAGATTACTCAAAACGATAAATAAGGATAATAATGATTATTAAAATGAAAACCAGTTTAATTATATACATATGATATTTGGATTTAGATAACCAGAAGCTGAAGTATCCTTTAGCAGTCTATAGGTTTATGGGTTTAGCTTTTAGAGTCAATTTTTAAGCGAGTTAAGAAGGGTATATAGGGCATCTTATGAAAGGTTTTGGTGATTTTTTGGCTCGTAATTTACATTTAATAATGGACAATGCAAAAAGATTCAGGATCCAAAGTCTTCCCATGAATCTGAAGCTCTTTATGTTTAAGATAGTTTTGGTTTTTACCGTGATTATGGGGGTTACCTCTTTACTCTTGATCTCTGGGGTCTTCACCACCGGTCTTTCACATGATGAGAGGTTGGTGAAAAATGATCTTGCCTGTTTAACCAGGGATATAAATATAAACTTCCAATCAATATCCAAGAATACAGTCGCCTTTTCAAAGTCGGTATCAGAAAGCATAGAAAACTACTTTCTCAGTCAGGGTAAAGACGTTTCCGATCTGAAAAACAATCCGGAACTTATAGAGGATGTCCTTACCAAGGTATTTGGAAAAGCTCTACTAGGATTGCTTAGCTCTAAAAGCAGCGGGGTTGTCATCATTTTACCATGGACGAAACAAACGAGAATGTCATACTTTGTGTAGCTCCCCTGATAGATTCCAAGGGTAATGTCTTTGGGATTTCCGGTTTTGAAATAGACTCCACTCTTTTTCGCCTATCCTACCCGCCACGAAATACCAAATACAGCCGAACTGTGGGCATGCTTTTCACTCAAATTAACGGGATAGACGCCGTGCAAAATCATATGCTATCCGGCAAACACTCCGTTGATAACAGCCCAGTAAAGGATGGGGCTCTAAATATAACCAATAGCAAAAAATCCTTTTCTGCCTACCAGGGGAATAGGGGCGAACCATTTTTAGGCTTCCACAATTATATATCTCTCTACCCTCAAGGATCTCCATTCATAAATCAGAGGTGGGGGGTAGCCGTAATGATCCCCAAAGAGGATATCACAAAGTCCGTCTCCCATCTTAACATCGTACTCTTTTCCTTAACAATTGGCCTGTTAGTCATAGGAATTGCGCTCTCCATCCTTCTAAGCAGGTGCTATACCAAACCCGTTACCCAAGGGGCTGATAAAATAACGTCCACAGAAAGCGGTGCCGGTACCAGTACCAACAACATCCATGTAGATGATCTTGAAAAGCTTTTTGTCCATCAGAACAGGATATCTGCCAGTAAGAATGACCAGCAGCATATACTCCCACCAATGCTGAGCCAATTTATGGAGAATATAAAGACCCTTTCCCCTGCTGAACGGGACGTCTTTGATCTCTATGCCCAGAACTATACCGCAAAGGAAATAGCAGATACCCTGTCCATCAGTATAAATACCGTTAAAACCCATACCGGTCGTATCTATTCCAAAATCGATATATCCTCCAGAAAGGAATTAATACTGTATATTAATATGTTGAGGGATTTTGGTCATCAACTGATGTGACCCTTTTGTCGTATGTGCATCTTAGTAAATCTTTATTCCCTGTATTGAAATTCTACCGGTCTGCCGGTTTTCAGGGACTCCAGCACCCCATTGACGAAATACACCGGCTGAACCAGGGCTTCATAGCTCTGGGGCATAATGCCTGTACGCAGCATATCAATGAAATATTTTACTTCATACCTATAGATCATTGATATATCTACTTCCCGGTAATAGTTTGATTCCTTGCCGAACAGCAAACAGCTGGACATGGCACTGCCCTTGGTGTAATGCAAGGCTACATCACAATCATCGTAATGGGCAACAGCTGTTACAGACCCGTTGTTTTCGCTAGCCCTTACTCCCCTTACCCTATCTCCAAACATGGTCAAAGCCATCTCTGTTAAATGGGGAGCATAGAAGTGAAATCCATCGTATTCGCTTTCCAGGTCCGCGGCAAAATTCATGGAAGCACCTAGCAGTGCATTATTTTTTCGTAGTTCCTCTACCCGGTTTTTTAATATGAGCACATCCCACGAGTACTTACAGCCTGAGCCGCCGGCCAGTAACGCTCCGGTTTCCCGTGCTCTCCTTATCAGCATCTCGGACTGTTCAATGTCTGTGGTAAATGGCTTATCAATAAATACGGGCAAACCCTTATCGATAAAAGGTATGGCATAATCGTAGTGAACGGAACCCCTACGAGAGGTAATCATCATTGCATCCACACGGCCTATAAAATCATCCGGTGATTCCGCGATAAAGTCTGCCCTGCCCTCCTGATACACAGCCTGGGCTGATTCCAGATCCGGTCCATAGACCCCAACCACCTTGGCATCCTCCCAAAGGCGACGTCCAGTAGCATCATCCGGTAGGTTTATAAGGCGTGCAAATGCCATAGCATGGCTGTTTTCGGTTCCGATAATCCCAATTCTAAACATGACGATAACCCCCTTTAATACTTAAATAGTAAAAATTTATCAAGAATCCCGCTTTACTAATTCTATAATGCTTTTATCCTATCAAAGAGACTAATTCCTTTAGCCCCTTTAAAGGTTCTTCTAAGGGGAAGTATTCAAGGCCGACAAAGCCTTTGTAGCCCGCTTCCCTTATAGCCCTAAATACCTCAGGATAATTGATTTCCCCGGTCGTTAGTTCATGTCTTCCAGGGTTGCCTGCCGCATGAAAATATCCAATCCTATCTATATTCTTTGTAATCCTGGAGATGAGATGCCCTTCCATAATCTGTTGATGGTAGATGTCGTAAAGTACCTTTACATTATCGCTCCCTATCATACCTTGGATATCAAAGGCTTCTTCCGAGGACCATAGAAAATACCCATAATGATCCACCAGGGTATTTAAGGGTTCAAAGACCAGGGTTACTCCCGCCTTCTCAAGCATGGGAACACATGACTTTAGGCCTTCCACAATACTTAGCTTTTGGGTTTCCCTGGGGATACCGGGAATTTCATCCCCCACTTGGGATATAATATTCTTGCATCCAAGAATCTTTGCCACTTTCAGGCTGTCCCTTAGGGCATCCTTGTATTCCTGCCTCTTGTCAGGATCAACCAAACTAATAAATTTTGTACAAATAGCCGTAGTTTCCAATCCCAGACTGGTCCTTGCCCTGTCTATTTCATCGATATCCTTATTCCACCATGTCCAAAATTCGAAGGCGTCCAGTCCTGCTTCTTTAACGGCCTCCATAGCATCAAAAAAATCCCATCCACTAAAAACAGCCTCAACATTTACGGATATACGCATTTTTAGCCCCCCTATGTACTATTGTCGCAAAGCTAAATACTCCCAAACCCTATACAAGAAGATGTCTTATACTATCTCTATAATCCTGTCCTTGTTTATGGCACAATCCTTCTGTATAGATTGGGATACATATATAATTCTACGATATCTGTCCTATACCTTCATTTTTTAATACACTATGTAAAATATATAATATTATCTTGTTCTTTTCCCAGCCTTAATCTCCTGGATGCGCTTATCCATTTTTTCCACGATGTCCATATGCCATTGTGCGACATTTTCTCGCTGGCCTATATCATATTCCATATTATAGAGCTGAGGATCTAGGGATGTACCCAGTTCTGTATCTGTGTGGTAGTTTATCGCGATGCCTTCATGGGGCTGCAGGTATGTCCATTTGCCCTGCCTTAAAAAATGGCTTTTGGCTAAATCCTCCGCAAATATTTCTTCCCTCCCTATATGGGATTTGCCCAGTAATACATCAATCATATCCAAGCTGTCCGGAGCCCAGTCATCCAGGTCAACACCCAACATTGATGCAAAGGAGGCCACAAAATCCACTTGGCTGACCAGGGCGGAGGAGGTTTGTGGTTTTATATGGGAAGCCCAGGAGACGATTAAGGGAACCCTGGCCCCACCTTCAAATTTGCTGTATTTGCCTCCACGAAGCGGCCCGGCGGGCTTATGCCTACAAGCCCTATTAAGCCTTGGCGAATCATCCAAATAACCGTCATCCAAAACAGGCCCATTATCGCTGGAAAATATGATAATGGTGTCTTCCAACAGGCCTTCGGCATCCAGATGACTGACCAGTTCCCCTACACACCAATCCAGTTCTGCGATCACATCTCCCCGAGGTCCAAGCCCACTTGCACCAACAAACCTGGGATTGGGTACCCGAGGCACATGGGGCTGATGCAGCGCATAGTAGATAAAGAACGGATTTTTATTATTTGCACTGATAAAATCCTTCACCTTATCCAAAAAATCTTCCGCCAGGTCCTCATCCCTCCATAGGGCATCCCTACCACCACGCATATAGCCAATCCTTCCTATGCCATTAACTATGCTCTGGTCATGGCCATGGCTATGTCTCATCCGTAAAAGCTCCGGATTTTTGGTTGCTGTCACGATATCGTCGTAGGGGCATTCATCCGTATAGGATACCTCTATGGGATCGTCAGGATCAAGCCCTTTCACTCTTCTGTTCTCTATGTATACACAGGGGACCCGGTCATTGGTAGCCGGGAAGATGAAGGAATAGTCAAAACCTACGTCATTAGGGGTATGGGTAATCTCCTTATTCCAATCCAGATTTCCCTCTCCTAAACCCAGATGCCATTTTCCGATGACCGCTGTATTATATCCCGCGCTTTTAAAGACCTTTGGCAGGGTTAGCTTCTCCTTGCTTATGATACAGGGGGCATTCCCGGGCAGGATGTGGGTTTTGGGGTTTCTAAAGGGATATTCCCCCGTCAGCAGGCTGTACCTTGCCGGCGTACATACAGCGGATGTGGAATACCCATCAGTAAATTTTATTCCGTTTTCCAAAAGCCTGTCCACATTGGGGGTTTCTACTCCCACACCGCCATAGCAGGTTAGATCCCCGTAACCTAAATCATCGGCGTAGACAAGGATCACATTGGGAGTTTTATTAGCTGCCATAAAATCACTCCTTCGTATACACATGAATATATAATTCTACTATTATCTACCATATCCCTTCATTTATACTGCATCTCCTTAAGTCCAAGGAATTTGAAAGATGATGACAATATTCAAAATTACTAGACAATCCTTTAAACGGTTATTTATAATGAATGATTAGTCCGAGGGAATGAATTTGTGGAGGCAGATAATATTAAGACAGCTTCCTGATGTATTTTGGAAGCCGCCGGAATAAACCATACTCCTATATAAAGATGTAACTTAACGTTCAATAGCTATTACGGACATATGAATGACAACACATGCACATAAATTCGTTACACAGTGACTAATTAGAATGGAAAACAACGATAGAAAACTAATTTCTTAGGTAATCAATATATTCTTCCAAGCAGAGATTGTATGATTTCATTATTCTGGCGTGAACAGGACCTACGTATCTAAAATGCCAGGGCTCATACTTTATCTTTGTTATAGACTGCTTTTCCTTGGGATATCTCAGAATAAATCCATATTTATGGGCATTTTCTTCCAGCCATTTATAGGCTGGGGTATTCTCAAAGTCGACCTCCAGAGTATTGAAATCCACTGCCAGGCCAATCTCGTGTTCACTGGTTCCCGGAACAGCGATGTAGTTCCTCGCCAGCCTTTCGGCCTCTGCCCTGGATTTACCCCTATCCATATGATTCCTTATCTTTGCCCTATATATACCATCTTGGATTGCCCTGCTCCTATAACCTGTCCGTACTCTAAGCTGATAATTTGTTTCCCGTCTGCAATCCTTTAGTAGGTTCTTGAGATCATCCGCAGCCCTTTCATCAAATAAGACAGCCCCCTCTATAGTGGCAAGCTTTATGTTGTACCCCTTCGGTACCGGATTATCAGCATTCACCAACATTATACGCCAATCATTCAAAGGGCTCTGGGGCTTGTCCAGGTCTTCCACATTTATATCCGCTGTTATGGCTTTCCTATAACCCCTGCGATGTTCATTGCCCTTAAATCCCCTATCACTGGTTTTGTTCTTATGTCCATCCATTAGCCCCTTGACCATGCCAAGACTGCCCATCCTTTTAGCGTCCTGATCAACGGTGTTACTTGACATGGCAAGGCTTCTTATACTTCTTGACATCCTGGCCCTGCCTGATATTATGGTAGAACCCCTTGATCCCATAGTCATATCTTCGACTGGAATGACTGTTTTCTCTCCGAATTCCTGGTTTTTAATCGGCTTATTTTGGTCTGGGTCATGGAATTGACCCCCCATGAGCATAAGCACCGTACTAAAAATCATTATAATAATAAAGGCACCGATTCCAAGGCTAAGATACCTTTGTTTCTCTCCTTTAGATATAGACCCCACATCTATATTTCCATTATTATCGACTGGCACCAGATACCATCCCCTTTAGAAGCACCAGCTGACTAGCAAATTTTGTATCCATATGCCAATTATATACTTTATTTGCCTGGATGGTCAAGAAAATACTAAATACTTCTAATATAGCCGGCTCTAAAATTCACAAAAAAGGTTATATGGGAGGGAATCGCTATGGTCCTTGGTTGTGTTTTTCCAGAAATTCAAATGCCAGGTTTTTGTCGAGAGGCCTGCTTATTAAGTAGCCTTGAATCAAATCGCATCCATTTTCCAATAGGTATTGCCTCTGTTTTTCCTCCTCTATACCCTCTGCAACGACACAATGATTCATTTTATGAGCCATCGATATAATGTCGCCGGTTATTGAGTCTTCTTTCAACGGTAAAAGTTCATCTACAAAAGACTTATCGATCTTTAGATAATTGGCATTTATATCTCGGCTCTGTGCCAGGGATGAATACCCCGTTCCAAAATCATCCAGAGCAATTCTTACTCCACAATATTTTAATTTCTCGACTATAACATTAATATTTTCATAGTTGGAGGCAAAAACCGATTCTGTTATCTCCAGAATTACATTTTGCGGATTTACCCCTGCCTGGCGCATACAACCGCATAGAAACTCAGCAAAATCCTCCCTGAACAGCTGAATTGGAGAGATATTAACAGACACGATGATATCATTGTACCCGCGTTGCATCAGCTTCCTTTGAAAGCTAAATGCCCGATGAATAATCCTTTCGCCCACAGGTATGATGAGCTTGGTTTTTTCTGCAATTGGTATAAACTCCAATGGGGGTATAAGGCCCAAGTTGTCAACCTTTAACCTGGCCAGAGCTTCAAAACCATATATTCTGTTGGTCCTGAGATCCAATATGGGCTGGTATTGTAAAAATAGTCCATTGCCTTCCTTATCAGCTGCGACCCTGGCCAGTTCGTGCTTAATCATCTCTTCCCGAGTAACCTGGGTCTCCATCTCCCTATCAAAGAATCGAACCCCTATCATCCTATCCAGATCGTTTATAGCTGTCTCAGATGCGATAAGCAGATTTTTTAATAGCTGTTCTATATCGGATTTATTATTATCATCTATCTCCAAAACCCCAATACCCCCGCCAATCCTTTCAACGGTTAGTATTGACCCTAAGGTATCAGCTAAGCCGCTGCAGAACTTTTGCAGCTCATCCCTGTTCTCATAAGCCTTTATATAGAAGACAAATTGATTTTCCTGCACTCTAAATAGTATACGATTTTCGCTGCAATGGAATCTGAGGGCATGGGCTACATTTTTAATCAGTTCCTGGCTATACTGAAAGCCATACGTAAGGGTCAAAGACTGTACAGTACTTAAGTTTATATCTACAAGTGCTCTTTTTTCCCGCATCAACCTGTTTATATCACGTCTTAACAGATCTAACAGATACCTGCGGTTATATAGTCCCGTCCAAGTATCGTGTTCATAATTGTATCTAAGGTCGTACTCCATCTCTTTCCGGTCCGATATGTCCAGGATTATTCCCTCAAGAGCCTCCACCTCTCCCAGTTGATTATAAACAGCCTGACCCCTTTCCAGAAGCCATTTCCGTTCTCCGCATTTTAACGGTGATTTGAGTGCAAACTCCTACGGGTTAAGCTGATATGCAATAATTACATCAGGGTCCGCTATTTTTTGTGTAGTTGCAGAGGATAGGATTAATGTATATAATATATAAGGGGCAGAAACAGGAAACTTTACATAAAATATGGTTTAAATTTTCTGCTGTGATGCTGACAATTTTTTTATATTTTAGTTCCCTAACCGGTAAACTGTTATTGAATTATACCTAAGGGTTAACTAAATAATAATTTAATAGGAGGAATAACTATGCTTTATAGGAAATTAGGTTCTAGTGATTTAAACTGTTCCGTAGTCGCACTAGGTACATGGAGTATGGGTGGCGACTTTTGGGGCAAATCAGATGATGATGCCAGCATAGACACCATTCGCGCGAGTCTGGATGCCGGTATTAATACCATCGATACGGCGCCGGTTTATGGCAATGGTCACTCTGAAGAAATTGTAGGAAAAGCTATAAAGGGTAGAAAACGTGAGGATATAATCATCGCCACTAAATGCGGTATTGATATAGTTGGGAAAACCGGCAGAAATTCCTCTCCAGAGTTATTATACAAAGAGATAGATGCATCCCTAAAGCGGTTGGGAACGGATTATGTGGATCTATACCAGGTACACTGGCCAGATCCCAATACGCCCTTGGAAGAGACATTTACCGCTTTAAGTAAAATAGTGGAATCGGGTAAGGTTAGATATGTCGGAGTATCGAACTACTCTCCCGAACAAATGGAAGAGGCATCTAAGTATTGTGAAATTGTCAGTCTACAGCCGCCATATTCACTTCTCCAAAGGGAAATCGAGGATGAAATCCTCCCCTATTGTATAGAAAAAGGTATAGGAGTACTTTCCTATGGCTCTATAGGTGCAGGAGCATTGACAGGCAAGTTCAAGACCCGCCCCATTTTCAATGATGACGACAGACGGGACAAGTTCTACGATTTCTTTAGTGAAGAAAACTGGCCCAAGACAGCTGCCCTGGTTGATGTGCTGAGGGAGATTGCAGATTCCCGTGGTAAGCCCGTTGTCCATGTTGCCATTAACTGGGTACTGAAGCAAGAGGGTATTACAGTGGCATTAGTCGGAGCAAGGACACCAGAACAGGCTATAATGAACGCTGGAGCTGGTGAATGGTCCTTGTCAGATGAAGAAAATAAGATGATAAATGATGCATACGATAGAATATTTGGCTGATTATAACGCAAAACTGCCATCGGGCTTCATGCTTGAATAAGTAGCCATAGGTTCATATTATGTAGATATAAGAGTAGCCGTCATTTGGAAAATAGAAATTCTCCAAATGACGGCTACTTCTTTATCCATTGATTGTACTTTATTAACTCAATTTATGAAAGGCGTCTTAAATAAACCATTTTCCTGTAAAAAGTGGATTTCATTATAAAATATAGTTCGTGCAGCAAAATACATCCATTGGCTTATTAACTTTTAAAGTTTTTCTATCTCCTTTATAAGTTCTTCAACTAGGTCCTCCTGCTTAACCTTTTTTATGATCTCACCCTTTTTAAATATTAAACCTTCTCCCCTACCGCCAGCTATTCCAATATCGGCTCTCCTCGCCTCTCCGGGACCATTGACGGCGCACCCCATAATGGCAACCTTAATGTTCTTGTTTAGGTTCCCTAACCGTTCCTCGACTTCATTAGCTATCTTTACCAAATCGATCTGGGTCCTGCCACATGTAGGACATGAAATGAATTCGATACCGCCTTCTAAGAGTCCCAGGGATTTTAAAATCTCCTTCCCTACTACAACCTCTTCAACGGGATCTCCGGTAAGTGATACCCTCAAAGTATCACCTATACCCATAGCCAGAAGGGCACCAATACCTACACTGGATTTTATTGTCCCCCTCTTTACGGTTCCTGACTCGGTTACGCCTATATGAAGGGGATAATCCGTCCTTTCGGAAAGGAGCCTGTAAGATTCGATAGTTTCTAAAACATCCGAAGACTTAACGGATATAACGATATCCCCAAAGTTTAGCTCGTCCAATATCTCGACGTGTCTTAAGGCACTCTCTACAAGGGCCTCCGGACATACCTGTCCATACTTTTGAAGTATATCCTTTTGCAATGAGCCGGAGTTAACCCCAATCCTTATTGGTATACCTCTATCCTTAGCCGCTTCTACTACCGCCTTGACCTTATCCCTACTACCTATGTTACCGGGATTTATCCTAAGCTTTTGGGCTCCGTTCCTTATAGCCCTTAAGGCAAGCCTGTAGTCAAAATGGATATCTGCGACCAAGGGAATGTTGATTTCCTTTACTATATCCCCAAGGGCCTCTGCCGCTTCCATGTCCGGGACTGCACACCTGACGATATGGCAACCCGCCTCCTCCAGATCCCTTATTTGGGATACTGTTGCAATTATGTCCCTGGTGTCCGTATTGGTCATTGATTGGATGCTTATAGGCGAATCTCCGCCTAAGGCAATATCTCCAACCCTTACCTTCCTGGTTTTTGCCCTATTCATTCTTAATTTCCCTTCCTGACCTTTCCAGTTTTTCGATAACTTCATTTATAACCCAATCAGGGGTAGAGGCACCAGCCGTCACCCCGATCCTTTCAATACCGTTTATTAGTATTTTGCTTAATATCTCATCTGACAGTTCAGAGCTATTCTCGATAAAGATGGTGTTGCTACAATTCTTGCTGCAAATCTCGTAGAGCTTTTTGCTGTTGGAGCTGTTTTTACCCCCGATAACGACCATCAGGTCCACATCCTTCGAAACTTCATGAGCGCTTGCTTGCCGTTCCTTGGTGGCACTGCAGATGGTGTTAAAGGAGACCACCTCCTTGCATTTTTCTGAAACCACCTTAAGGGCTTGCTCATAGTTGGACAGCCTCTCCGTGGTCTGAGCAACTATACATACCCTCTGGGGTAGCTTAACCAAATCGCTTCCATCCTTCGTTATAATGGCGCTATTGTAACACCATCC
>DGDX01000068.1:0-7309 GCA_002385665.1 Firmicutes bacterium UBA3941 | reverse complement strand
ACATATGGACATGTAGCATCTATAATCTTTGCACCGGTCGTCTTAATTTTGTCTATTGTTTCCGGCGTTACACCATGGGACCTAATGACTATGGCATCGTCTTCCTTTAGCTTGTATATCTCATCAATGTTTAAAGGATATATCCCCTTTGCTTTCAGGGAATCCACAACATCCTTATTATGGATTAAGGGACCCAGGGTATACGTCTTACCCGATCTTTCCCCATCCTTCTGCTTAAGGGTAATATCAACGGCCCTTGTCACACCAAAACAAAAACCGGCATTATCTGCGATTATTATTTGCATATATTGGTTTCCCTTTCAACTATTCTATCGAGAATCTGGGCAGCCTTTAGTATGACATTATTGCACTTTTCTTCTTCTGTTCTATATTCCTTTTTTAAAGGTGTGCAGTCGATATAGCCCATTTCCTTTCCATACTCCTTAAAAAATTCCCTTGTCAGCCTGCCGATTCTGTCGCTTTCATGGGCCTTCTCCTTTACAAAAAGTTTCCCCAGCACCATCAGGGCCCCGGTTAAAGCTCCGCATTTATCCTCAATTCCCATTCCTCCGCCAAAAGCTGAAGCCAGTTTTAGCGCCTCTTTATCAAGTCCTAATTTGTATGCAACATTTGCACCATGTAGCATCTTTTCTGCACAATTTAGACCTTCCTGTTCACCAAATCCATTCTTTATGAGTTCACTTAGCATATGAGTATCCACCCTTCCTGTTCTTATTGGACCCTTATATGTTACAGCCAACGCTTTTATAGTAAATCAAAAATTCAGCCAATCCTTTAGTAAAAACGATGTCAGCTTGTAATAATTATAACATATGGAGTAAATAAAATCGCCCCGACTACCGGATCAAATTCAGAGATTTCAAATCCGGTCCCGGGGCTTGGAAATAAACGGTTTTTAGGGATTAGTTTCATTATCCCATGGGTAACCCATACCTTCTAAATACGGCTTTGGCTCTTTCCATATCCTGTTTGGTGGGCACGGCCACACCCTTTAAGGGGTAATCGTAACCAAGCTCCTCCCATTTATAGGCTCCCATGTCGTGATAGGGAAGGATATCAACAAGCTCTATGTTATCATAGTCCCTTAGCATCAGAGCCAACCTGTTAAGATCTTCAGGATCGTCGGTATAGCCGGGGATAATAAGATATCTGATCCATACGGGTTTACCTATCTCTCTTAAATAGTTCAGAAAAGAGATTATCTTCCGGGTGCCCACACCGGTTATCTCCCGATGTCTTTCCTCTACTACATGCTTTATACTTAGAAGCACCAGATCTGTAACCTCTAAAAGTTTCTCTGCCCTATCTATATCAATAAACCCGGAGGTATCCACGGCGGTGTTAAGGCCCATCGCCCGTACTTTTATAAACAGTTCCCTCACAAACTCCGGCTGCATCAGGGGTTCACCGCCAGTCGCGGTAACTCCCCCGCCCGATCCTTTAATAAAAACCAAATATTTGTTTATGTCTTCCACCAATTCGTCCACTGTGATTTCCCTGCCACCCCTGGGATCCCAGGAATCCCGATTGTGACAATAGATACACCTTAAGGGACAGCCCTGCATAAATATAACGTATCTAATGCCAGGGCCATCCACAGTGCCCATGGTTTCAACGGAATGTATTCTACCCTTTATGTCCATGTCCCTCAGATCCCTTCAAAGAACGTGCGCTTAATAACATCCTCCTGTTGCTCCCTTGTCAGCTTAATAAAGTTAACGGCATATCCGGAAACCCTTATAGTAAGCTGAGGATATTTTTCAGGGTGTTCCATGGCATCCAGCAAGGTTTCCCGTTCAAATACGTTGACATTCATGTGGTGACCTTTTTTATGGAAATATCCATCCATCATAGCAACCAAATTATTAACTCTGGCTTCCTTATCCCGGCCCAAGGCCTTGGGCACTATGGAGAAGGTATAGGAAATGCCGTCCTCGGCATACCTATAGGGCAGTTTGGCTACTGAGCTGAGAGATGCAATTGCTCCTTTTTTATCCCTGCCGTGCATAGGGTTGGCCCCGGGAGCAAAGGGATCTCCGGCCTTCCTGCCATCGGGGGTATTCCCGGTCTTTTTACCATAGACCACATTGGAGGTTATGGTTAGTATGGATAAGGTGGGTTTGCTGTTTCTATAGGTCTTCTGCTTTCTCAGCTTTCTCATGAAGCTTTCTACCAGGAATGTGGCAAGATCATCCACCATTTCATCGTTATTACCGAACATGGGAAAATCGCCTTCTATTTCAAAGTCAACGGCCAGCCCGATTTCGTTTCGGATGGGCTTCACCCTGGCATATTTTATGGCACTGAGGGAATCCACTACCACCGATAGCCCGGCAATACCGCAGGCCATGGTGCGGAGAATATCCATATCATGGAGGGCCATTTCCAAGGCCTCGTAGCAATATTTATCGTGCATATAGTGGATTATATTCAAAGCGTTTATATAGGTCCTGGCCAGCCATTCCATAACCTCATCAAATTTCTCCATTACTTCATCAAAGTCCAGATACTCGGAAGTGATGGGTGCAAAATGAGGGGTAACCTGTAACCCAAGCTGTTCGTCCCTTCCCCCGTTTATAGCATATAGCAATGCTTTGGCAAGGTTTGCCCTGGCCCCAAAGAACTGCATCTGTTTTCCGGTTCTCATAGCGGATACACAGCAGGCTATGGAATAATCGTCCCCCCACATAGGTCTCATGATATCATCATTTTCGTATTGGATAGAACTGGTTGCAATGGACATCCTGGCACAATACTTTTTAAAGTTTTCCGGTAGAGCCAGGGACCATAAAACCGTCATATTGGGTTCTGGGGCGGGTCCCAAATTGGTTAGGGTATGAAGGAATCTAAAGGAGGTCTTGGTTACCAGGGTCCTTCCGTCCAAGGTCATACCCCCGATAGCTTCCGTTACCCAGGTGGGATCACCGCTAAACAGTTCATTATATTCAGGCGTTCTTAAAAAGCGCACCAACCTTAATTTTATTACAAAATGATCTATTAACTCTTGGGCTTCCGTTTCCGTCAAGGTTCCTTCAGCTAAATCCCTCTCTATATAGATATCCAGGAATGTAGACACCCTGCCCAGACTCATGGCCGCACCGTTTTGTTCCTTTACGGCACCTAGAAAGGCAAAATATGTCCACTGTACTGCCTCATATGCATTTTTAGCCGGATGGGAAATGTCAAATCCATAGCTCCCGGCCATCTCTTTCAGGGCTTCCAGGGCCTTTATCTGCTCGGTGGTCTCCTCACGTTGACGAATTATCTCATCCTCCATCCAAGCCGTCTCCAACAAGCCCAATTGCCTCTTCTTTTCCTGAATCAGTCGGTCTACACCGTATAGAGCAACCCGACGGTAATCGCCTATTATCCTGCCCCTACCATAGGCATCGGGCAGCCCCGTTATAATTCCCGCCTTTCTAGCCCTCCTAATCTCAGGGGTATAGGCATCAAAAACCCCCTGATTATGGGTCTTACGGTATTCTGTAAAGATTTTCTCCACTTCCGGATCAAGCTTGTACCCATAGGCATCACAGGCGTTTTTTACCATCCGAATACCGCCAAAGGGCATAATGGCCCTTTTTAAGGGTTCATCCGTTTGCAGCCCCACTATGACTTCCAAGTCCTTATCTATATAACCCGGTCCGTGAGAGGTAATAGTCGAAACGGTACTGGTATCAATGTTCAATGTACCGCCTTTTTTATTCTCCTCCTCCAATAACACGGTGGTCTTATCCCACAACTTTTTGGTCCTTCTGGTGGGACCAGCCAAAAATGATTCATCCCCCTCATAGGGGCTATAGTTTAACTGGATAAACTCCCTGACATCTATTTCAGACTGCCAATAGCCTTCTGTAAAATTTCTCCAAGGATTCATAATATATATATCAACTCCTTCTTTGTTACCTGTTTCACCTTTAATATAACCGGAATCCATTGCATTCAATCTGAATTCTCTCCTTGCACAAGCTATTAAAGTATTATTCAATATAAAAAAATGGGGCTTTCGCCCCATTTGTCCTTTATCCCGGTAGATTCTCTTTCCTTTCTGCCTCCATATATTCTTGTATGCCCTGCTTTCCTTGTACGGGATCCCCTCCGGGACCTTCGAATATACGACCCCAACCGGTAATGACTGAGAACAACAGCACCAGGAACAGGGTAAAGCAATAGAACATGTTTATGCTGATCTGGGTAATGGAAAGGGGTTCCACAAAATCATATCCCTTGGTGAGCAAGGCGCCAATAAATACAAATACGCTCAGGAAAGGCACTGCCAATACGATGGCGTTGGCAAATCCGTCCAAGAGATTAGCACGACGGTACGGGTGAAGCTCTACACGCTTACCAATCTCATTTTGCACCTTTCCAAAGGTTGTCATGGATGCGCTGGTGACACCACCAAATACCAATGTGGTTATGGAGATTCCAAGCATCATAGCAATCTCGGTACCGCGGGCGGTCTTACCTAGCTTACTGTTCAGAATGCCATCGGTAATTTTGTCCAGTACTCCCGCACCGTTTAATACTCCCATAATACCGTATACAGAAAGAACCAATGTTGCCGTAGACATCATACCATTAATGCCATCGGTCAGAAATCCTGTTGGCGTCCCATCCTTAACCGATATAACATCATCAAAGGTCATTAGTTTGAAGATGATTCCCACAACCGTTCCGACGATGATTCCCGCCGTAATGGCTTTATAGATATTTCGGGTTTTAACTGCCACAACTAGCATAACCGCAACTGGTATCAACATTACGAGGGATATGGGATTCATATTCTGCTCCAGGATTTCACCGGCTCCCGCACCTACTGTGCCCCCTCCTCCAAAAATAAAAAACAGAATAAATGCTGCGATACCGGCAACCAGGGAATATTTCAGCCTACTGGCCACACAACCGCCCACGTCTGCGATACCTGGTTTCTTTGTATATTCCTGGGTGGCTGCAGATATGATGGTCGTATCCGAGATAGGCGCCAGGTTATCCCCAAAGATACCCCCACAGACTATTCCAGCTGCCAAAGCCGCAGGGTTGCTTCCCAAAAGAACTCCTGCCGGATAAAAAATCGGGAAGCAGGTGAATATGGTCCCGATGGATGAACCGGTAGCAGAGGATATAACGCATACCGCAAAAAAGGTAAAGCTGGTAAATAAACTTCCCCTGACCCCTAAAGAGTCTGCCAGCCAGACAAAGCCCGAAGAGATATTGGCGGTTTTTATAAGCTCTGCAAATATTCCGATTGTAAAAAGCAAAACAACCACCGGCACGGCTTCCTTTGCGCCCTCATATACCGCATCCCAAAAGCTCTCATAATGATCCCTCTTCACAAATATCGAGCCGACCAACAATGCAACAAATGCGCCCATGGCCAGGGCATGCATCTCAAATGCCTTGTAAATAATAAAATACAGCACACAAAAGAACAGAAAGATACATACAGGAAGAAAAGCTACGACCATTCCACCCTTGAATTCAAGCCTTTGATTATTGTTCATATCGGGACCTCCTTCTAAAAAATAAATAATATTTGTTATTCGTTTAAATTCATTTTCATAATATTTCTATATTTGGATCCGACAGTACGTTCCAGCTCAAAGGGCTCACCGCTTAATATCGGATATCCGTTTAAAAAACTCCTGATCTCGTCGATCTCTTCATCTTCCAGATCAAACTCAAATATTCTCATATTAGATTGAACATGCCTGCTGTTTCTTACCCCTATGATTACGGCACCTACCCCTGATTGGCTGAGGATATACTTTGCCGCTACATTAGCAATATTAACATCGTGCCTATCGGCGATTCTCTTAAGGAGTACAAGCAAATCCTGATAACCTTCCCAGCCCAGGGTATCCTCGATAACCTGAAGGTATTTTACTTGAGAACGGGTTTCAGGTGCCTCCATAGTCCTTCCCATCCATTTATCTGACAGGAATCCCCCCGCTATGGTGCCATAACAAAGCAGGGAAATGTTTTTAGTTTTGCAATAATCTATAAGGGTCTTTTCCGGACGCCTGTCAAAGACGGAATACTGTGTCTGAATGGAGACAATTGGAATACCAGCCTCAACTATTTCCGCAAAATGCTCGGTATCAAAATTAGTTACACCTATATTGCGAATCTTACCCTTCTCCTTCAACCTATACAGATATCCTGCAGTATCCAAACAGCCTGGAGTATCGTAATCCCACCAATGAAATTGCACCAGATCCAATACGTCCCTATTTAAGCGTCTGAGACTGCGATCTATTATTCTTTCAGTATATTGATAATCCACCTGGCTAAGTATATCAATATTAGGCACAAACTTGGTGTGAATCTGAATATCATGTGGCGAAACCCCGCTGCCTTTTTTTAGTTCATTTACAAACTCGCCCAGAAATTCCTCGGCGCCTGTATAGATATCCGCGCAGTCAAAGGTTGTAAATCCCCTTTCCACCAGCATATGAAATGCGTTCATAACGTCTTGCATATCAAGGCTACCGGTGAGATTATGTCCCTGAGATAGTTGCCAGCAACCATTAATAACCCTGTTTATGGTATAGCCTTCAGTAAGCTCGATTCTTTGGGCCATTATCCTTCCTCCCCATCATATATTTTTTCCACCGTGCACTCGGCATGGCTGAACTCCTTGGTTCCTATGCGGCTGATTTTAAATTTTGCACCGCAATTGGGATCCGGACAGGCTATCATGCTGTCGGATAACATCCAATCATTTGGATGCAACTGCCGCTGTTTTGCAGGAAGCAAGGGCAAAATTGCACTGAGGGCATACATGGAAAAGGAGTTGTTCTCCGGAAAGATTATATCCTCTCCTACCACTAAAAAGTAGTCACCCTCCCTATGACGACACACCATGGGTTTATCCGATGCGACAACCTCCACTTTTAAATTATAGAGGGTAAATTTGTCTCCCATATTCTCATCCTCCTTTCAAATTTCTCAGGCTTATTATCATTGTTTTGTCGAAGAATATAAAAAACGCCTGTCCTTGAAAATACTCAAGGACAGGCGCTAACCTGCGGTGCCACCTTGTTTGGCATAGTAAACCTATACCCACTTTGTCGGGTGCCATCACACCCCCAGCCCTATAACGCTGGCTCTGCGTCTTAGCTACTTGAAAATTCTTTCGCCTTGCCCTCAGAGGCCCACATACCGCCACTGGCATCTGTCCGGCTCACACTATCCCGGATTCGCTTAAGATCGTTCTAGCGGTATAAATTCCTCATCAACGGTTTACATGAATATACCACCCATGGATTTGACTGTCAAGCCCTAA
>DGDX01000032.1:11925-13495 GCA_002385665.1 Firmicutes bacterium UBA3941 | reverse complement strand
ATTCCCGCTATCCAGCTGTTAGCAGGCAGATCCATGTTCCTATCTTCCCTGTCAATGGTTCCAAAGGGAATGTCATACCTGTAGTTCTTACACTTATATGCAAGGGGCATATGGAAATTCAGCTGGGGTATCCCATATCCTGGCCTACCAAATTCCTGCCAATCACAGGTTACATCAAATTCCAACCTGGGGCTGTTGTAGTCCAGGGATACTATAGCGGTGAGTTTAGAGTTCATAAATTCAATATCCATGCTTATGGATTGTCTTAGATTATCAGACCCGTAATTAATCTTTTTTATCTTTACGTTTTTGTCGAGCTCCTGGACATTCATATAAGGGCCCACTCTCCAGGATGTCATGCCCTTGCTTTCATCTTCCAGGATGAACCTAAAGATGCCTGCCGGCCGATCAGGAGAGACCAACTCCGCACCCGTCTCCTTATCTATCATTGACACCATAGCCCCGGTTAAGGAGTCAAATTCGACTCTGATATAATCATTCTCCAGAACAAACTCATCAACTCTTTCTACCCTTGGATGTGGGGGCAAGGGTAGACTTATATCGGATACTCCCTTTTCAGTCATAATATAGGTATTGTATCCTAAGCCGGGAACGCGGGCTTTAAGCAATACCCTAAGATATTTATGACCCCAATAGTTATTAAACCCATGATCTATTAGCTGATGTTCCACTACATTGCCATCAACGTCCTTGAAGATCAATCTGTCAAGGTCATAATTCCAATCCCAGATTGTAACTTCGCTAAGCTCTTCCCGTTCATAGGGAGAGGGGTTAAAGAAGGTGAAGACTCTGGTTTTACCCAGTCCCCTTTCTGATTGACTGATCCTGAACCCTTCTATACCAAAACCTACCCCCGCGCCTTCCGATATTGTATCGCTGGGATCTTGGTCTTCCGGTATTAGTGGGGCTGTATTTATCCTGGATGCAATACTTCTTAAGGCATAGCTTCTTCGCGTATTTGCTATTGCCATGCACTCCTGGAAGAGACCCATGGCATGTTCCCTGGTATCGACTACTCCGGAACCCGGGATTATATCATGAAATTGATTGAAGAGTACCTTCTCCCATGCTTTGGCGAATTGCTCCGAAGAATAGTCATAGGCCCCGTATAGATGGGAGATTGCATTAAAGGCTTCAGATTCATTCAGGGTAGCTTCCGCTATCCTGTTAGCCATCTTTATTCTGCTCTGGGATGTATAGCAGCCCGAAAAGACAAAGTTTTGCTCATCGTTTTCAACTACAGGCAGGTTGTCCGCCTGTTTTTCAACAAGCTCAAAGTATTCATCGTACCTGCCAAACCTTATATTGGGGAATACAGGCCAGGTGTTCATATCAATTATTCTCTCTATATCCCGCCTGGTAGGACCACCACCATGATCGCCTACACCATAGACCTTTAACATGGTATCCATACCATACCTGGTACAAAATTCCGGGACATACAGAGCCATCATCGGCTCAATATCAGCATTATACCAGGTCAGTTCCCTGTATACGATTAGGGATGCACCTGATGGGGCTATCCATCTATATAAACACTCCCCATCAT
>DGDX01000032.1:3553-11711 GCA_002385665.1 Firmicutes bacterium UBA3941 | reverse complement strand
GTCCAGGAGTTTTGACAGATATCTTTTGGTATAGAGGATATGCCTGGCCAAACTCTCTCCGCTTGGCATATTCTTGTCAGTCTCTACCCAGGTAGTAGCGGTTACTTCCCATCTTCCTTCCTTAATCCTTTGCTTTATCTCTTCCAGCATAGCCGGATCATGTTCTTCAACGATCTTGTACATGGAGGCTTGAGATTGAGAAAAAGTAAAGTCAGGGTACTCATCCATTAAGTTGAGCATGGTGCGAAAGGTATCCAATGTTATAGCCACCGTCTCATCATAGCGCCACATCCAATTCATATCGATATGGGCATGGGAGCAGCATATCATATGAAAGTATTTCGCATCATCCCTTAGCTCCAATATCATCTCTTCTGCCTTTACTGCAGTGTCCTTTGTTATGGCGCCCTCTTCCTGGAATTTGTCATAGACATATTGAATTGCATTGTTGATCAGGGTATCGTATTTTCCATCCTTTATCTTTGATATTTTTGAGCCGTACCCCAGCTGTGCCAGAATTCTTTGAGCCCAATAGCCCGAAGCATTCCCACTGTTTTGCATAGACAAGATCTTATCCACCATAATACCCATGCAATTATTCCCCCTTATTATTGCTTGCTTATTACACCAGTGCAGGTTCATCCTCAACTATCTCAAGGGATCTCCCTACATCTGGATTTAATCAAATTAACTTCAATAGCTTACTGGTTAACAAGGTTAATGAGCTATTGATAGCTATTGAATGCTCCTCAAGTCATTCGTTTTTCAATAGCTCATTGCCATAACAAACAATTTACTGTTAGCTATATGCAATGCCGGTCGGTGTATTAGTCCTGTTACTGAGGAGGATGGATTTGTGGGGTTTGGAAGCAGCCGGAATAAACCATCCTCCAATACATAAATATAACTTATCGTTTAATAACCATTACCGATATATCTAACAAGCATAAAGCGTTTAATTATCATTACCTATACCATGGGTAACTTTCTCTTCTCCATTGTCCTGTACAACTCTTCGATGGCAGAAATATCCTTCATCCCATCAGTAGCATTGATATGGGACAGACAGGCAGCTGCTGCACTCACAGCTATCTCCAGAGCCCTTTTTGTATCCCAACCTTTATAGATGCTATATAGCATCCCTGCGCAGAAGGCATCACCGGCCCCTACCGCACCCTTGATATAGCCTTCCGGCAACTTAAGGGAGGGCTGTATGTAGTAATTGCCGTCTGACTCCATAGCGAATCCTCCCTCAGGAGCATGGATGACTACCAGATCATTGACTCCCATGGATAAGAGTTTTTCACATATCCTCTTCATGTTTTCAACGATTAGTCGGCCATTTTCATCCCTATCGGGAATGCCTGTGGTTAAGGATGATTCAAATTCATTTACAATGAAATAATTGCAGTATTTTAAGCTGGGGGGTATTATACTTGAAAATCTATCGCTATTCTCACTTACCACATCCAAAGATGTCTTGATGCCGTAGCTTTGAGCCATGGATAAGAGCTTGGCCATTGCGGTGCCATACTCGTCATCCTGTGCATCCAGGGCATCCAATAGTAATGCATACCCAACATGGAGGATTTTCGCTTTTATCTTGCTGAAATCGAAATGCTCAACACTTAATACCTGATTTGCACCCCTATAATGAAAAAATGAACGGGATCCTGTAGATTCAACGGACATTACATCGGTGAAGGAGGTACCAATTGTGGGATCTATTCTTATTTGACTGGTATCTATCCCATTATGCTTTAAAATATCGATCAAAAATTGTCCGTCCTCATCATTCCCGATTGCTCCGATGACTTGGAGAGGAATGGATCTGTCCATTTTGGATAAATCAATGGAAACGTTAGTCGGAGCACCTCCTACTGATTTTCCCAATGAGAGAATGTTTGAGAGGTTGCCTTCCCTGGGGTAGCTGTCGATAGTCTTTACATAGTCCACAGTGAGATTGCCTGCCGCCGCTATTCCTTGTCTCATACCTGGTTACTCCTTTACATGCTGTTGTGATCCTTGATGATGATAATATTCAAAATACCTTTTGATTTTAAACGTCAAAACAAAACCTTTATTAAGGTTTTTATTCTGTGAATTTATATTGGATAAATATCTAACATGGATTTCATTTGTACTGATAATCCATCCATATTTACTGTTATTCGCCATAAATTGGTCAAATCCTGCCATATAGCATAATTTGCTCTGGTAATGGGCTATTGATAGCTGGTCATAAATCTTAGTATGTATGAAAAGATAGGTCGCTGTCGACTAGATGCCTGGAAAAGTAATTGTTATGGCCGTTCCCTTGCCTTCCTGGCTTTCAAGAGCGATATCCGCTCCATGGAGTTTGGCACCATGCTTAACGATTGCCAGGCCCAGACCGGTGCCCCCGGTATCCTTGGAATGACTTTTATCAACCCGGTAAAAGCGCTCAAATATACGGTTATGATGCTCTCGTGGAATGCCTATACCAGTATCGCACACAGTTAGTTTTGTCCTGTTGTTTTCATTTTCTATCTTAACGGTAATGCTGCCCCCATCCCTACTATAGATAATAGCGTTATCGCAGAGATTATAGATCATCTCATAGAGTATTGATCTTATGCCGTATACGTAAGTGGTTTCACCTGAATAGCTTATTTTTATGTTTCTAGTATTTGCTTTCTCATATAGCATATCTATAATGGATTTACATAGGCTGGATAGGTTTACCTGCTCAAACTCCTCATATAATTTTCCTTCATCCATTCTTGACAATTTCATAATATCCTCTATCAAAGCCAGTAAGCGGTAGGCTTCGGCGTGAATACGATTGGCAAAGTGCGGTATATCAACTTCCTGAGCTATACCCTTTTCTATTATCTCCGCATATCCCATAATAGAGGTCAGGGGTGTTTTGAGTTCATGGGATACATTGGCCGTAAACTCACGGCGCATCCTCTCTCCTTGCTCCCTGTCTGTAATATCAACCAAAAATAGAACAGCGTCATATGCATTGGATTTACCCACAATCGGATTAACAGACAGCTCGTATACCCTCCCGTCCTTGTTCAACTTTACACTTGAGGGTTTGCCTTCAAGGGCTGAATCAACAGCCTTTATGTAATTAACATCACGGTATAGCTCCAGATATGATTTTCCCACAGCATCGCCCAGGATGCGCTTGGCACTATTGTTTTCAAAGAGGACAATGCCATTTTGCCCCATCAAAACAAGTCCTTCGTTCATGGCTCCGGTTATGTACTCAAATTCTTCCTGCTGCGTTGTTAACTCCTTTACCTGGCTTGAAATTTTTTGATTTTGCTTTTCCAATCTCAACAAAAGAGGTGTCAACTCATCGTAGGTAATATTGGAGAGGGGGTCATCAAGGTCAAGGTTGTTTATGGGCTTGATTATAAGTTTGGTAATAAATCTGGCAATGATTACTGATAAAAAAAGAATGGCAATAACGATTAACACCAGCCAAGCAGTTGCACTTTTTATAATACCAAGGGCACTTTTACCGGTTGCTGCAACCCTCAGTATGTTTCCATTTTCAAGCTTTACAGCATAGTAATATGTTTTTTCACCCAGAGTATCGGAAAGCCGGGTAGCTTCTCCCCTTCCCTCTAATATAGCGGATTTTATTTCAGGCCTGTCATAATGATTCTTCAGCTTTTCAGCCGACACATAGCTGTCATAAACTACTGTTCCGTCGGGAGAAATCAGCGATATCCGGTTCTCGCTCTCCTTACCAACAGTGTTGATGTATTGAATATAGTCATCAGGGTCCAACTCAATGGCCTTACCAATAAAGATGGTTTGGTTAATTACTCCCTTCTTTACTTCCCTGGTTGAGTTTTTGTAAATTACGCTGATAACGAGTGTTGCCGTCAGTAGAAGTGTAATAATACAGGCGAAGCAAATGCTGTAAAAAATTCGCTTTCTCATTTACTTCATGCCCCCTAATCTGTATCCGACACCGCGTACAGTCTCGATTATTTTACCTTCATCACCCAGCTTTTGTCTTAAGGTTCGGATATGGACGTCGACAGTTCTGGTTTCGCCGTCAAAATCATATCCCCAAATATTCTCCAACAACATGTCCCTGGTTAGAACAGCTCCGGCATTTTTCATTAAGAGCTTTAAGAGTTCAAATTCCTTAAGGGTTAAGTCAACAACCTTACCATTTACGGTTACGCTGTGTTTACGGGTGTCCAGAAGGACCGACCTGTAGCTGTACAGTTCATTGTCCTCTGTAACTCCGCTGCGACGAAGCACTGCCCTTATCCGTGAAACAAGCTCCATCATCCCAAAGGGTTTTGTTACATAGTCATCCGCCCCAGAATCCAACCCAATTACCTTGTCGTATTCGGACCCTTTTGCCGTTATCATGATAACGGGTATCTTCCTTGTTGCAATGTCTGATCGCAGACGCCTGAGAATCGTCATACCATCGTCACCGGGCAGCATTATATCAAGTAATATCAGTTGAGGCTTTGTACTTTGAAGGGCATTGAACAGCTGTTGGCCATTCTCAAATCCCACAGCCTGAAAACCCGTATTTTGCAAGGTATAAACCACAAGTTCACGGATACCCCTGTCATCCTCAACGTAATAGATCATGCTATTGCTCCTTGTGCTCTCCTGTTATGGAAAATACTACCCATTCTGCAATATTGGTTGCGTGATCGCCGATTCTTTCAAGGTATTTTGCTATCATAACAATATCAACAAATTGCTCACCATATTCCGGATTTTCTGTTATCAGGGAAATAGCGTCATTTTTAATCTTAGTAAATAAATCATCCACAACATCATCGTAGTCAATGACATCTTCCGCCAGCTTTAAATCTCGCTTAACAAAGGCGTCTATGCTCTCGGTAACCATTTTTATGGTAGCCTTTGCCATATCGGTGATACGTACCTTGTTTATATTGTCGGATAGATCGACATATGTCACGATTTCAGCAATATCCGCAGCCTGGTCGCCGATGCGTTCCATATCCGTAATCATCTTTAGAGCGGCAGAAATAAGGCGCAAATCACCTGCTACCGGATGATGCTGCAGAAGTAGTCTTAGGCAGAGCCTTTCAATATCCTTTTCCATCTGATCAAGCTCTACCTCTGTTTCTATAGCCTTCTTGCTAAGGGACATATCATTATGCAACAATGCTTTAACAGCGCTGGCGATTGCATTCTCACAAAGTGCTCCCATAGAGATCAGGCTGTTGTTCAGGATGTCGAGTTGAGCATCAAATCTGCTTCTCATTATCCAAACCTCCCCGTAATATAATCCTCTGTACGCTTGTCACGTGGATTTGCAAACAATTTTTCCGTTTCATCCATCTCTATTATCTCTCCCATTAGAAAAAATGCAGTTTTGTCTGAAATACGGGTGGCTTGCTGCATATTATGCGTAACCATGATTATAGTATATTTCTTTTTAAGTTCCAGCGCAAGTTCCTCTATCTTGCTTGTAGATATGGGGTCCAATGCACTTGTAGGTTCGTCCATCAAAAGAACCTCAGGCTCTACGGCCAGAGCCCTGGCTATACAAAGCCTTTGCTGCTGACCACCCGAAAGGCTAAGCGCGTTTGACTTAAGCCTGTCCTTAAGCTCATTCCAGATAGCGGCATCGGTCAGGGAACGCTCAACGATATCATCCAGCCTGGCCTTTGACTTAATACCATGTGTCCTCGGCCCATATGCAATGTTATCGTATACACTCATAGGAAAAGGGTTTGGCTTTTGGAATACCATGCCGACACGCTTACGCAACAGATTAACATCGATATTTTCATATATATCTATATCATCCAGAAATACCTTACCTTCAATTCTACATCCCTCAATAAGGTCATTCATCCGGTTGAGGCTTTTTAGCAAGGTTGATTTACCACAGCCCGATGGTCCTATAAAGGCGGTGATTTCGTTGGCCGGGATGCTCATATTAATTTTTTTCAGTGCCTGAAAGTCCCCATAATATAAGTCTAAATTCTGTATTCTAAATTTATCCATCATACCTTTCCTTTCCCTAATCTTTTTGCAATCGATGCAGAAACAGTATTGAGTCCGATAACAATAACCAGAAGTACTACCGCGGTAGCATAGGACTGCTCAATAAATAAGCCTTCTGTCCATAGTGCATACATATGGACGGAAAGGGTCCTACCTGAGCCCAGCAAGTTAGCAGGTATTTGGGCTACCGATCCGGCGGTGTATATCAGTGCTGCCGTTTCGCCTACAATTCGCCCCACCGACAGGACGATACCTGCAAGAATCCCCGGCATGGCAGCAGGTAAAACTATTCTAAATATGGTACGCAGCTTTCCTGCACCGAGCCCAAAGCTCCCCTCCCGGTATGAATCCGGAACGCTCATGAGAGCCTCTTCCGTTGTCCTCATAATAACGGGCAGTATCATAATCGCCAGAGTTAAGGCTCCCGCCAACAGGGAATACCCGAAGCCCAGGGTTGTAACAAAGAGCAGGAAACCAAAGAGGCCATAGACAATTGAGGGGATTCCCGACAAGGTTTCAGCCGTTAATCTGACCAGGGAAACAAGCCTGTTCCCGCGTTTTGCATATTCAACAAGGTAGAGCGCAGAAAATATGCCCAGGGGAACGGCAATCAGCAGGGATAGTAGAGTTATCGTAATAGTATTGATAAGTGCCGGAAACATGGATACATTTTCTGTAGTATAGGTGAAGCTAAACAGATCAAAAGACAGGTGCGGAATGCCTTTTACCAAAATATAGATTACCAGACATATCAGTATACCTGCGGTTAATACAGCCGAAAGATAAACAGCGCCCCTTAGCAGTATTGCCTGGATTCTTGACCAGCTTCGCATTTTCATATCTTAGACCTCCTTTTGATTACTGAGAAGGTAAGATTAATGATGAGTATGAATACAAACAGGACCACTGCCGTCGCAATTAAGGCGCCCCTGTGCAAGTCAGCAGCATATCCCATTTCAAGTACGATGTTCGCAGTCAGAGTCCTTAATCCCTTAAGCAGTCCCGATGGAATTATTGCCTGATTCCCGGCTACCATAACAACCGCCATGGTTTCTCCAATAGCGCGGCCTATTCCGAGTATGACCCCAGCCAGAATACCGGATTTAGCGGCCGGTAAAACTGTGAAAAATATGCTTCTTTCGTGTGTTGCGCCCAAAGCCAGGGCACCTTCATAGTAGCTTTCGGGAACGGCCCGTATTGCAGTCTCGGATACACCGATTACAGTTGGAATTATCATGATGCCGAGGACAATAGAGGCAGCCAGCATACTTGATCCACTACCCCCAAGATAGTTGCGGATCAAAGGCAAGATCACCATCAAACCGAAGAAGCCAAACACGACGGATGGAATCCCGGCAAGCAGATCTATTATGGGTTTTAGTATCCTATAGAGCTTTTGGGGACAGAAATGGGCTAAAAACACTGCAGTAAGGATCCCAATAGGTACACCAATAATAATCGCGCCCGCTGTAACATAGAGGCTGCCCAGTATCATGGGGAAAATGCCGTAAATATTGCTGGACGGTTTCCAAACAGTCCCGGACAGGAACTTAAATACACCTATTTCGGCCATTGCGGGTATACCGTTTATGAATATGAATATACAGATGAGAGCAACAGCAAGTATGGATATACAGGCCGATAACAGGAAAACAATATGCATGACTTGCTCTTTTAACTTGTTTTTTATCATATGTTATCCTCCATAATGTCGTAATTGCTAATGGTTATGTTATTCATCCTTTGATTTATTTGATATCTCAGACCACTTGGTGATCTCACCCATATATATCTTTCTTACCTGCTCCACACTTAAGTTGTCCACTGTATTCTTGTTGTTTACAATTACCACAATTCCGTCTATTGCAATGGGAGTAGCGGTAAGCCCGCTTGAGATTTCGCTTTCTTTAAGCTCACGACTAGCCAATCCGATATCGCATATATCTTCTATAACGCTGTTTACACCGGTGGTGGAATCGCTTTGATTAATCTCGATTGTAGCGTTTGTATTTATAGCCAGGTATGCTTCTTTCAGTTTTTCCATTACAGGTGAGACGGAGGAGGAGCCTGCAATAGCGATTTTTCCTGATGGTTTCGTTCCGTCATAAGCAGCTTTATCCGATGCAGCTATATAACCACTGTCTTC
>DGDX01000032.1:2735-3388 GCA_002385665.1 Firmicutes bacterium UBA3941 | reverse complement strand
TTTTAATGTTCTCGATTGAAGCCTCGGCATTGTCTATCTTTAGGGCTTTAATTCTCTCGTTCATTGAACCCAGGGAAATATAGCCGATTGCGCTGGTGTTTAGGGAAACACTCGTCATCATAACGCCCGTGCTTTGGGTGATATCGGCAGTTGGAACGGTAGCGTCGATTTTTTTCCCGCTTTCATCTCTCTGTTCGACGCCGAACAGCTCAACAAAGGCACCACGGGTTCCGGAGCCGTCCTCCCTGGATATAACCGTTATGTCGCTGTTCTCATCAAACCCTCTTTCGACACAGCCTGTAAAATATGTTAAGGCAAGAAGCCCTATCAGAAAAAGAGCTATTGTTTTTATTCTTTTCATGCAAGATCTCCTTTTCGTCCTTTTCCTATTTATTATTTCTTATGTATGACTATATATTAAGGAATGAATGTAAAGTCTAAAATCATGCTAATGTTAAATCCAGGTAAAATATTCGACATAATCTATGGTCTTTAGATGTCAGTTATCTAAAAAGATACTAATATTATCCATATACCCCTAAAAATTTATTTAAAATCATATCTTTGGATTTGGGGCGATAAAAAAAACAAAGCACTCTTATAGTAGCGGAGTGCCTTGCTTGTTATGGTTGATCTGTAGTAGCCTTAATAAG
>DGDX01000032.1:0-2528 GCA_002385665.1 Firmicutes bacterium UBA3941 | reverse complement strand
CATTTTTCATAAAATTTTATAGCATTCAGGTTTTCTTCAAATACCCATAAGACCATATTTGTCTTATCAGCTGACCTTGCTTTATCCATGGCAAATTCCAGTGCTATTGTTCCGATGCCACGACGGTAGTAATCAATGTATGTCCGCCATAGCCTGTTTATCGGCATAGGTACCGAGTCTGATGGTAATATTCATATTTTTACCTCACCTAACATGGATAATCTGCCCTTAATTTTTTACCAGTATATCAGTATAGCTTTTAAAACGAGGCACTCCCAGATATTCTGTAAAGTTACTTATGGCAAGATCAATTGCCTCTAGCATTTCTTCAGTAACTTCAATTCCAGGTTCCCAGTACCAGCTTTTAATGCTAAAGGGTTCATCGGATGCTGTCTTTTCCGGTTCAAATCTGGCTATAAATTGGTTCCCATATATGACCGGTAGAACATAATAACCATACTTTCTCTTAGCGGCCGGCGTATACACTTCCCATCGGTAGTTAAAATCGAATAATTCCGAAATCATGTCCCTGTCCCATATCATATTGTCAAGTGGGGCGAGAAACTTTACCTTTTTGCTTTTCTCCTTGAATTTGAAGAACTTCTCATCCCCTTTAGCAATATAGAAGGGAACATTTATACCTGAAACGGTAAAGCGTATTATTTCGCCTTCTTCATACAGCATTTCCAGAATAGCTTTTCTTTTACGGCTGTCAGAAATATAATGTCCCAGCCATCCACCACCGCTCCTTTCCCATAATGCGCCTACGCTTCTAATCCTTCTTTTTATGTACCATCTTAAAAAATCTTCTTCATTTTGGAAGTCAAAATTGTAGGCGAACTCTCCGGGTAAGACATTTGATGTGAAATCATAGTATTTCTGTGTCCCTCTTCTTTCTGCGACACACAGCTCCCCGCTACTGTAAAGGTAATCAAGTGCGGCACTTGATAATTTTATATGCCCCCAACGGCTTTCCCTGCTCCCCCCTATGGAAATATCTCTTGATCCTGTGATTCCGTTTTCCCTTATAAACCTTCTTATATCATCCAATATGTCAAGTGCCTCCAATTGTCCACGATAAGATAAGGTCTTTTTTACGCTTTGAGTATGTGCTTCCCGTATCTTCGCAAATAGGGGGTAGTCCTCTACTCTGTATATATTCATTTCTTTATCGTAACCATCAACCAGTGCACGTTCATTATATAAAAGATTCTGTAATATTTCCGGTTTATAACCTTGTACTTTGGATTGTAAAACAAGGTCGGGATTACGACCGACCACGTTTAAGGGATCGTACTGAATACTGCCTACTCTGTTAAAATATTTCATAACCCCATCTTTTCCTGCAAGGCTTTCATAGTCATTTAAGTTATGATAATTAACTAGAAATTGTCGTAATTCTTCTTTTAAAATGGTATCTTTCATATATACACCTCTTTAGAAGTCCTACCATGAACCTCATCAATTCTGATCACAATGATCTTCTCATTCTGATACAGTTGATTTCCTTACCATAGTTATAAACTTTGCTTGCACCATCGGGAGAAAAACCGCATTTTTCATAAAATTTAATAGCATTCAGGTTATCTTCAAACACCCACAAGAGCATATTTGTTTTGCCTGCTGCCCTTGCCTTGTTCATGGCAAATTCCAGCGCTATTGTCCCAATGCCACTTCGATAGTAGTCGGGGTGTAGATAAATGCCGTGCAACTCCCAGAAACTGTGGTCTATGCCTATATCATTTTTTATCTCTATATCCTCTTGTTGTGGTGGTCCAACCGTAACCATTCCGACAGCTGTGTTATCATTCAAAATAATGTGGTGAATCCTATTTTCCGCTGATAAAATACGCTCCCACTTTACAGTACGAACAGCGGATCTCTTTTTGATATATTCTACTGGTATAATATCCTTATAGGCAACTTCCCACGAGCGAGAGTGTATGTTGGCCATATCCTGTTTATCGGCATAGGTAGCGAGTCTGATGTTAATATTCATAATATCATCCCACCTAAACAAATAATCTGCACTTCCAAATTCCTTAAACTATTCAATCGCCCCATTTAAACGAATTTATATTTCCATTTAAGCCCACTGCTTATGAACATTCTAATATATTTCAAGCGTGGTGTATAGCTAAATCCAGGCTTGTAACACCAATTTTTATATAAAAAAGCAGATGAAAATCAAAAGATTGATTCGCATCTGCCTTATATCCAGAGCTTATCTTTCGGTAGCTCCTAAGAAATTATTCTACTACCTTCTCCCTCATCTTTTCTATAAGCTCCAACACACCAGCTTCTACCTTATTTAGGTCCTCTTCCTTTGGTGCTCCTTCAAACTCTACTGATTCAATGAAATCCCAATTCATCCTGTTTCTTTCGATTATTTCACTTAGCTCCTTCTCCGCACCGCCGGACCATCCATATGACCCAAATCTAAATGCCACCTTACCGGTTATCCTCTTTCTGCCCAGCTCATTTAAAGCTGCTGCAACCGGTGGGAAAAGCTTATACTCATAAGTAGG
>DGDX01000080.1:4943-7003 GCA_002385665.1 Firmicutes bacterium UBA3941 | reverse complement strand
GGGCGATGAACATCACCATGCCTTTATTTTTGTTCTCTGGCCAAAATGTTCAGGATAAAATCGGCTGGAAACAGGCGCTGTTCAAATAGGATACCAGTCGAAATTATGGCCTCAACCAATCCAATGATAAAGAATATGATATGCAGGGGTACAATATCCTCAAGCATTATACACTGTACAACTATCCAAATGACCAGCGCCCAACTGAAGACACTGCTTATATACCCTTGAAACTTTGAATTTAAGGCCAGGGTTGTTGCACTAAGGATATTTCCCAGCCCTATTATTGTAAATAAAATGATACCCGGAATTAGAAAGTTTTCAAAAGGCGAGTTCTTTAGTGCATCTACTGTCACTCCCAAGGGTTCCTCAGGATTAGTTATTGCAGCCAACCCTCCAGCCAAGGCACCTATGCCAACAAAAGCGTGTAAAATAAATAGTGACCTACGTGCTACCTTCACCATAATCCCCCCATTTTTATATTAGAACTAGCAAATTGGATTTATTGATCCATCCGATAGCCTTCCACTAAAACATTGGTAAAGCCCGGGTGGTGGTCCGGGCTTTATCAATACCATTTATCTTTCGTCCCTTATAAGATCGAGCCAATCCAGTTCTTCCTGTGTCAGTTCCGTATTGGCTGCTACTATGTTCTCCTCCAATTCCCTTCTGTTTACAGCACCTACAATTGGGAAAACATAGAGGGGCTGGTTCATCAAAAATGCCATAGCAATCTGAGCCACCGTTAAGCCCTTTTCCTCTGCCAGAATCTCTACCCTGTCAAGCCTGGCAAAGTTTTGCTCATGGCAATAAGCGGTTAGGCTGGGCCTATCCAATAACTTTTTGGTTTCATCGAAGTTGCTCCTGGATATCCTTCCCGAAAAGAATCCCCTTCCTAAACTTGAATAGGAAAATATAGGGGTCTGGGTTTCCAGATACCATTTTCTGGCCTCTACTTCCTTTGGACCTCCTATGGTGACACAGCCCGGTCCCCAAGGATCCGCCACCTGCTCTGCCAGGCTGTAGTTGGGGCTACTCACTGTAAAAGGTACCAGACCGTGCTTTTCTGCATATTCGTTGGCCTCCTGAATCCTGGTATGATGCCAGTTGGAACCACCAAAAGCCTTAATTCTTCCGGCTGCATGATGCTCATTCAGCACCTCTACTATAGGCCCTACAGGCAAGGATGGATCGTCCCTATGGAGGACGTATATATCCACATAATCCGTCCTCAGGCGGGCTAGAGAATCAAAAAGATCTGAGGTGATATCATAGGGAGTTACCCTCTTCCGGTCTGCATTATGATGGGCCCCCTTAGTAAGGACCACCACCTTATCCCTGTTTCTCCTGGATTCCATCCACCTTCCTATAACCCTTTCTCCGTCGCCCCCACCATATACATGAGCCGTGTCCAGGGTATTGCATCCCAGCTCAAAAGCGGTGTCCAGCATGGAAAAGTTTTGTTCCATCCTCTGAGTCGTCATATAATCCGTGCCTAATACAATCCTTGAAACATCCTTTTCCAAACCCTTTACCTTCCCATATTTCATAGCCATTACCATCGCCCCTTCCCATATTTTAGTCTATTCCATAGGATATTTAAGACCCCACTGGACCCTTATTTCATCCATCGTCTCCATAATGGATATGGATTCATCCCAGGGCATCCTGTCGCTCTGGATCCTGCCCTCCCGGATACATCTGTTGACCTCCTGTATTTCATAGCAATAACCATTTGCAAGATGTGGAATCTCAACTACCTCATCCTCCTGCCCCGGCCTTTTGAGTACAGCGGTAGTGGTATTCCAAAAGCTTGGAAGATAGATAGAGCCCTCGGTACCAATTATCCTTGCCTCATGCATGGTATTAGTCCGGATTGCGGTATAGAGAATAGCCATCCTCCCCCCGTCGTAGCCTAGAATCATGGAAGATTGCTCATCGACCCCCGTTTCCCCCAGATGAGCCATGCTGACAATCCCGGTCGGTGCAGTTTTCATGAATAGGGAGGCAAAGCTAACCACATAAACGCCAACATCCAATAATGCGCCTCCGGCAAGATT
>DGDX01000080.1:1620-4694 GCA_002385665.1 Firmicutes bacterium UBA3941 | reverse complement strand
CCATAGACAGGTAGAAATCTTGTCCACATGGCCTCCATGAAGAAAACCCTGTTTTCCCGTGCACACTCCACCATCTCCTTAACTTCCCGGGCATTGACGGCTATGGGTTTTTCACAGAGTACGGCCTTGCCTGCATTAAGGCATAGAATGGTGTGAGGTTTATGGAATGGATGGGGGGTAGCAACGTATATGGCATCTACCTCCGGATCGGCTGCCAAGTCCTCATAGCTTCCATATCTTTTAGGAATATCATACTTGTCGGCAAATTCATTGGCCTTTTCTATGGACCTGGAACCAACAGCGTATAGCTCGCCATCCTCCACCCCGCCAAATCCGACAGCGAATTTGTGGGCTATACTGCCCGCCCCTAATATACCCCATTTTATCTTCTTATCCATTGAGCCTTCCTCCTTTATTATGTTCCTCTATAAATGTAATGCGTGTTCTACCTAGTGTTCCCGTTATTTCGTAATGGCAAGATAAAAACTATAAATCTAATGCCATTTATGCTTCAGGCAGATCCTTGCCAATCTATCCGTTCAGCCCGAACCTTACAAAGCAATAGCCTTCTCTCCATATATTATCCAACCCCGGCCTGTCAGCCCATCCCGGCTTATGGGTGAAGCTGGAAGGACCTACAGAATACAATTCCCCGTCTATATGGTGATGAGGTCCTAAGAGATTTCGATTTCCGGAGAATAGCTCTATTGATATACGGTTTGACCCCGCCTTTACAAAATCCGTTATATCGACGGAATAGGGCGCCCACATAAAGGTCTTAACGGGCTGGTCGTTGATAAACACCTTATACAGGACAGCATCGGGTTTGTCCAAATCCAGAATAATCCGCCTGCCCTCCCTTTTGACCACGGTAAAATCCTGACCTAATTTGATAGTATCTGCAAAGAAGCAGAATCCTTGTTGGGTCAGGTCTTCACCCAATACGCTCTTTGGCATATCAACAATTACGAATGGCCCGTCGGTAAAGAGGGCTTTCCTTTCCCCCGAGGTATAAGCCGACTCGCTAACAACCCCAAAGTCTCCCACCACATAAATGCTTTCCAGTTCTACATCAAATGTTAGTTTATTCTTTTCCGTTTCCAGTACATCTTCCCCAAAGAGGACGTCATAGACCTTTTGTGCCTGATAGAACCTGCGCTTTAATATGACTTCATTGTCGCCCAGGTTTACATACTTCTTGATATCTACCTTCTTAAATGCGCTGTCCTTCCACCAGCCCTGGTCATGGTATTCCAATGGATTTCCATTGACTGTAATCTGGAATTCATCGGCCGTTTCAATAGCCAGGAAAAACTCCTTGTTTTTATTCAAATCCATGTCAACCCGGAAATTAAACTTAAGTTCAATTTCGCAGCTTGACCTTAATTCCAAGAGGATGTCCATGAGCCTTATAATGGGTAGCGGCCCTTGCCATGGTCCCCCATCAATGCGGTATTGGCAATAATCAAGGGTTAGGGAATTAAGTCCCACTTCCTCAATATCCCATTCCTTAGCAAGTTCTAGCCTTTGCTCCTCCGGAACCTGGGCCTTTCTCTTTCTGACCTCTGCCCCGTCAAGGATTAAAATATGGGATTGCATGGGCAAGAACTGCAACTGGGCTTTGGTATATCCGTCTTCGCTAACAAAATCCAAATCAATTATCTCACCGGTTTCAGCAATTATCTTTCTTAAGCGCCCCTCATTGGGTATCGAGATGGTGGCATTGAAGGTCCCTTCCTGGTCATGGTTGACCATGAAGTATATCTTCTCATTGCCTAAATCCCGTTCCATATAATGTATTGATGAGATCTCTCCGTTACCGTCAGATATACTTATCCCGGGTATTTGCATATCAACAAGGTGACCGTATAGTTTGTCCCTACACATATCCATGTGGACAACATTTTCTCTGAGCCATTTAAGTCTCTCGCTATTGGTACTAAATGTGGGGAAATCCCCAATGCTTATAACTTTACCCCCGTTTTGAATAAATTGGCCCAACAGATCTACAGTTGATTCATCAATGCTTACCATGGACGGCATAACCACTGCTTTATAATTGCATAAGCCAACCACAAATTCATTGCCTGTAACTTTGCCGTGTTTTCTGATGATGGTTTCATCTCCATAATGATGTCCGATATGCAGGCCTGACAGCATCTCGGTTGCCTCAACGAAATCCCTGTCGATTTTTTGCAGGGCTTCGCTACAGCCCCCATTATGGGTAATCCAACCGCTTTTTATAGGATGAAGCAGTAGCACATTACTTCCGTCTTTCCCCGAAGTCAGAAGAACCCCCAGCCTTGCGAAATAATCGTTGAAAAGTCTGTACTCTTCCCACCAGGATTGCTGATAGAACAGGGACGGTGGATAATCCCTCTTTCGAAGGCCCCTCAATGTATAACCTTCCAGATGCTGGCACATCAAATTTACACCATTTACATATTGCCATTCAGCAATCCATTTCAGCTCTTCAAAGCTGACATTCCAACCGCTTAGGGCAAAGGTTTCCGATAATACAAACTTTTTACCCAGTTGACTGGCGACTGAACCCACCTGTTTGGGTACAAGAGGACTACTGATGGATCTTCCAAGCCAATCAATGCCGGGTATATGCATGTATTCATAAAAGGGCATAGCCCCCGCCGTTGCACCCATTTGTCCATGGATACTTTCTTCAGACATAAGATGACCTGTAAGTTGGCAATTATGTTCTTCGCACCAATCGTATATCTGCTTGCCAAAGGACCCCACATAGAGTTCATTTACCAAGGCCCAAAAATCATATCGAACCCTCTCATACCCTTTGCATTCAATAAATAATGCCGGCAAGAAGGGGATCAAATCATACCCATATTGGCTCTTAAATCTTTCAGGAATTATGTATGACCAGGGAATCCTGCCCCTGGAATACTGGGGTTCATCGGTGAAAAATCCGGGCATACCTTTGCCGAAGTCTTCCTTAAAGGTATTATAATATTTTTCATAGGTACTCTCTATGAATGCCTTAACTACATCCGGATTTAGTATGTCTATATAATAGGGGTTGGATTTATGTTTCATCACATAAATTT
>DGDX01000080.1:0-1261 GCA_002385665.1 Firmicutes bacterium UBA3941 | reverse complement strand
ATGGTATTTATCCCCCATACCGGTGATGATACCGCCTGCAAAGCCACTGGGCCAACCTTCCTCGTCATAACACCAGGAGCCCATTCCAATTTTATTCCCTTCGTCTATACAGGCCCTGATACATTCCATCCATTCCTCGCTTAGATATTCTGTTTGCAATCCTCCCCGGGCATGCATGAAATATCCGCCCAAGCCTGCCTTGTCCATCTCCCTGATTTGCCATCTTAAGAAATCCGGATCAAGTTTATCGTTCCAGGACCAAAATGGTATGGCGCGATACTCCTTAGACGGGTTTTTAAACTCATCGGTCCATTTGGCCATAGATGATCTCTCCCTTCACTTGTTGCCAGTAGTCTACCTATTGTATTTATTATTCCAATTTCAGCTGGATGATTTTCTATGAAATGCTTCCATCTTACCGTGCTTACATATTACATATTTCTGCGACGGATATTTAGCTTCGAGATAGTCGGTAAACTTGTTGACATCCTCACTGTTGAAATCAAACATCTCGTAATGGGCCGGAATAAGGTATTCCGGTTTTATGTATCCGGCTAGATCCACTGCCTCCTGGAAGGTGAGGTTTCCTATGCAATTGGCCCTGTATCTGGTTCCATCCCTACCGTTGATGGGGAGTATAGCTATATCCAGCTTTTCAAACTTTTTCAGCTTTTCAATAAGCCCCGGATATAGACAGGTATCTCCGGAATGATAGATTTTAAAGTTGTTATATTCGATTATATAGCCCAGGTATGGGTACTGCTTGGTTTCCTCGTCTTGATCCAAAAATTCATGGGCAGAAGCTACCGACGAGACCGATATATCACCCAACACTATCGTGTCCCCCTCATTGGCAGCTATCACTCTATCAGGGTCAATTCCCAGATCCTCTACTATACTATCCTTGAACAACCCCGGAACTATAAACTTAACCCTATCATTGTGCTTAACTATCTCCCGCCAGGCAGGCCTGTCAATATGATCGATGTGGTCGTGAGTACCCAGGATATAGTCTGCTTCAACCTCTTCCGGCTTGATCAAAGGCTCAATGTTGCGGCCATCCAAATTTGTCAAAAAGGCATCTATATATAAGGTTTTATTTCCGAGTTTAAATACAAACCCCATCTGGCCCAACCACCAGCATGCAATATCCTCCCGGTTATACTCCCTAATTTCCTTAGTAAGTTCCTTCGTCATCTTCATCGCTCCTTTTAAGTTATATTTAAGCTGTCCTAAATCTAGTCCACCTGCTCGACTTCAA
>DGDX01000003.1:27104-31092 GCA_002385665.1 Firmicutes bacterium UBA3941 | reverse complement strand
AGGAAGAAAAGTATACACAACGTAATTTTGCAGGAGGATGAAATTTAGTGAAAGAGCTTTTGGAATTATTTGGCGTTTTTTTTAGGATAGGCGCTTTTACCTTTGGAGGAGGCTATGCTATGCTTCCTATTATCCAGAGAGAGGTAGTGGAGAAAAGGGGATGGGCCTCGGATGAGGAAGTGATAGATTACTATGCCATCGGCCAGTCAACCCCCGGTATTATCGCCGTAAACACCGCAACCTTCATTGGATTTAAGAACAAGGGGATTATGGGAGCTATTTTTGCTACTTTGGGGATGATATCACCTTCCCTGGTGATTATTACAATCATAGCCAGTTCCTTTATGCACTTTAAGGATATCCAGATAGTTCAACATGCCTTTGCAGGTATTAGGGTCGCCGTAGTTGCCCTGGTTGTAAATGCCGTGGTTAGAATGTGGAAGACAACGGTTAAGGATTCCCTTGGGGTAATCTTGTTTATCCTGGCATTTTTAGTCGTAACTCTTACCCAGATTTCCCCTATTATTATAATACTTGTTTCGGCAACTACGGGAATTGTAGTGACCTACAGAAAGGCGGTAAATAGATGATCTATCTATGTCTTTTCTATGAATACTTCAAGATAGGACTTTTTGCTATAGGTGGAGGGCTCGCAACCATACCATTTCTTCAAAAATTGATACAAAAAACCGGATGGGCAACGCCCAAGGATTTGGTGGATATGATTGCTATATCGGAATCAACTCCAGGTCCCATCGGAGTCAATATGGCCACCTATGTGGGTTTTCAAACAGCCGGTATAGGTGGAGCGGTAATAGCTACTCTTGGCTTGGTTACTCCATCGGTTATAATAATTGTAATAATAGCTCATTATTTTATGCGATTTGCCGAGGAGCCATTGGTAAAGGCGGGGTTTTACGGGCTAAGGCCTGCGGTTACCGGGCTGATTGCTGCAGCGGGTTTTGAGGTTGCCAGGGTCTCGTTATTCAATTTGCAAAGGTACTTGGATACAAGGAAGATTCTGGACATATTTGACCTAAAGGCTATAGTACTCTTTGGTATACTGATGTATGTTACCAATAAGTATAAAAAACATCCAATAATATATATCATTGCCGCGGGTGTGATAGGGGTAATATTTAAATTTGGGTGATGCCTACATTGTTTAACCCAATAGCTAGAATAAATATTTTATAGGAGGAAGGTGAAATTCATGATTAAGGTCTGCAGATGGAAGCGCTTTAGGGATAGCGAGGTTAGTCCGACTATTTGGGAACGAATAGATCCTGTTATAATCGATAATTATCCATGGGATGAAAACGGATACAAACCAAAGGTCGAAGTAAGGTTTTTCTATACCGAATCCCGGCTTTATCTTCATTTTATGTCCTATGAGAGTGAAATCAGGGCAGTTTATAGGAATATGAATGAGCCGGTATATACGGACAGCTGTGTAGAATTCTTCTTTAATCCGGATCCTGACAAGGATGACAGGTACTTCAATTTTGAAATAAACGCTATTGGAACATTACTACTGGAACTGGGTAGCGGCAGGAATAACAGGCTAATGATTCAGGATGTTTCTCAAACTATCTTTAACATAAAGTCTTCCATTGGTCCAGACAGTGTAGAAGAATATAGAGGTGACGCTTGGACCCTGGAATTCTCTATACCCTACTCCTTTATTGAGAAATATTACGGTAAGCAGGATTTTTCATCGGGGAAGAGGATGAAAGGCAATTTTCAAAAATGTGGTGATAAGACCAAATTCCCTCACTATGGAAGTTGGAACAGGATAGACACCCCAGAGCCAGACTTTCACAGGCCGGAGTACTTTGGGGATCTGATATTGGAATAGTCCGGATAATTAACACAGTATGTAGGCTATATACCAATTCCCGGGTTAGCTACTGCCTTTTATAGGAAATGATGATGTCAAACAGAATGGGTGTCCAAAATTAACTGACTATTTTGGTATATCTGTTGGCATAGCAACTGGCGGCGTAGCTCTCGGGCTTTATTTTTGGTTCAAATCCAGTGCCGTTGGCCATAGCCACCATCTCATTAATCAACTCACGAGTAGGGCCTACTGTACCCACATCAATGTGAAATTCAAAGTGTATGTCGCCCGGGCGCCCCATGGTGGTCAGGATACACTCCACCAATCTATCCATCTTTTCAGAAGTAAACCAGGCGGCCAGTTCCAAGGTTTTACTGGTTTCATAATAGATCTTTTCCCTCAGACTAAATAAAGGCCTGGGGAGAACCTGTGTTGTAAAAAAACCGGTTGCACCTTTGCCTATCTTATGGAGGTGTATGGCTGTTACAAACACCGTTTCATTTGTCCCGACCTGGGAATCAGTTCCAATGGATAGGCGATATTCATTATGGGGGGCTTGTTTTAAAAAACTCACGAGCATTTCGTATACCTGGTCCAAAGTTAAATCCTTATGTCTTGAATTTCTAAACAAAGAATTCTTAATTTTAACCACTTCCCTAGGATTTGAGATCATATTTGGCTTTTCTGAACTTATTATATATTATCTCCTGATAATTCGCAATTTTCCATAGCTATCGTTATAATGGAAGTTAATATATTATGATTCTTTCTGGTGTTTGATAAAAGATATGGCAGGAGACCTAGTGTTTTTTATAAACTGTTGGCATAGAAGGCCAGTGGTTATTTATTCTATTAAATAAAAACTGGATAGTATATATTAAAATAATCCGCATCTATAAAGAGGATATTCGTCAAAGATGTAGAATATGAAGATATTATGCCTACAATAACTTGTCCTGGGGTGGAAAACTTATAATATATTTCCTTTGGTACTCCTGGGATGTTTTATGTAGGTTGAGGTGTACAGCATAGGAAGAAGGACGTGATGTGAATGCGCCGATATATAGTAAGTATAGCTATGGTTCTTTGTTTTTGTTTGACTTTTTTGACATCCTGTTCATATTTTATGGAGGATAAAATAGATGAGCCCAGGCCGAAGGATCCGGCACCCATCCAGGAGGATACCATCGACAGTCCGATTGAGGGAGAAGAACCCGAAGACAGGGATGATAATGAAGGTGATATGGGACCCGTAGAGGAAGAACCCGTAGAAGAACCTATAGAGGAAGAACCACCGGAGGATATAGTAATCACTATTTCCCTGGCGGGTGACTGTACAATAGGTACAGATGAAACCTTTACATATACCAACTCCTTTCCGGATCGCCTAAACAAGGTTGGAGGCGATTGGAAATATTTTTTTGCCGGAGTCAGGGATATATTTGAAAATGACGATCTAACTTTGGTGAATCTTGAAACTACCTTTACAAAGGCCACTAAAAAGGCAAATAAGAGATTTAGATTCAAAGGAGACCCATCGTATGTAAACATCTTAAAAGAGGGTAGCATAGAGATGGTAAACATATCAAACAACCACATCTATGACTACCTGCAACAGGGTTTTGACGATACATTGGAAACCCTGGACAATGCGGGGTTACTCTATTCCGGCGAGGGTTATAAGGCCTTTTATGAATCACAGGGCATCACCATGGCAAGTCTGGGATATCAGGGCTGGAATACCGATATTAAAGATCAGGTAAAAAGTGATATAGAAGAGGTCAGGGACCAAGCCGATATAGTTATAGTCTCCTTCCATTGGGGAATAGAAACAAAAAATTATCCCAATGACGTACAGTTAGAACTAGGGAGATTTGCCATTGATGCGGGTGCCGATGTTGTAGCCGGTCATCACCCCCATGTAATTCAAGGCATTGATAAGTATAATGGTAAATATATAGTCTACAGCTTGGGAAATTTTTGCTTTGGAGGCAATCGAAATCCCAAAGACAAGGATACCTTTATATTCCAAAATCAATTTACATTTAGCGACGGGGAGTTAATAGATAGTCATGGCATTATCATTCCATGCAGCATCTCCTCCAGAAAGGATGTAAATGATTATCAACCAACCGTACTGGAAGGTGA
>DGDX01000003.1:26413-26846 GCA_002385665.1 Firmicutes bacterium UBA3941 | reverse complement strand
TTATATGGATAACAATATCCTATATAATTGGGGTGCTAATTGAAGGTTTTATAAAATGGAAATTTGCTTATCCATACATAGCCCTTGTGGTACTGGCTATATTTGCTGGACTTTTGATTTTAAGAAGGAGGGACTTGTATCTACCCCTTGTCTTGATTATATTCGCCTTGGCAGGCGTACTCAACGCATATATACATAGCATACCGAACACGGATTTAGACGAGTTCGTCGGACAAGTCCCCCTAACCTATGGACAAGTACTGGAAAAGATAAAGGAAAGTGACTCCAAGTCGTCTTTTGTTATGGAAGTACACAGGATTGACCACAATAATACCCAATATAAGGTCAAATGTAAAATTAGGATGACGGTCTATGCTGATACGGATGAAGGAGATTATCCCAGAATAGATATCGGAGATTGGTTGGAACTGAA
>DGDX01000003.1:25456-26334 GCA_002385665.1 Firmicutes bacterium UBA3941 | reverse complement strand
CCCAGCCGGAGCATTCTGTCTGTAGAGACCGGAAGTTTTCCCTGGCCGAAATCCTGGTTAAAATCTGCAGCTGGCTTCATGGCAGAGGTGTTTGATAAATACGTTGGAGGTAGGGAATCCGGACTTGTTAAGGCCATGCTCATAGGGGAAAAATGGGCAATGCCGGATCAGGTTGTAGAGGAATTTAGGGACACGGGAATTGCTCATATTTTGGCTATATCCGGATTGCATATAGGCTTTATTATACTGTTTTTTTCCTGGCTAACCAATATCCTAAAATTATCACCCAAGGCCGCCTTCCTTGTTCAGGGGATGGTCCTTGGGTTTTATTGTTTATTAGTTGGAGGTAGTCCATCGGTAATCAGGGCCTCAATCATGGGCATAATAATCCTGGGTGGAAGGGTAGTCGGAAGGAAATCTGAACCAATAAACAGCTTGTTTTTGGCTGCATTTATTGTTCTTATTATTAATCCCATGGATTTATACGAGATAGGATTTCAGCTTTCCTTTAGCGCAGCGGCAGGTATCATACTGTATGCTAAACCAATAAGCCTTAAGCTGGGATTCATGCCCAAGGCCGTTGCCAATTCCCTGGCCGTCACTCTATCAGCCCAGATAGGTACATGGCCCCTATTGGCATATCATTTTAATGTATTTTCGCCTATAGGTATTGTAACCAACCTCATTCTGGTGCCCATAGCCGGCATGATCGTTGTATTAGGCTCGATGCTGCTGATAGCCGCGGCAATATTACCTATTTTAGCGAAGTTTTTAGGCTGGTGGCTATGGATAATCTGTCATATTCTTATTGATGCTAACTCCTGGTTTTCAAATTTTTCATGGTCTGTTCTTAGGGTGATATCCCCTGGGGCTTTATT
>DGDX01000003.1:23426-25113 GCA_002385665.1 Firmicutes bacterium UBA3941 | reverse complement strand
CCATTTTTACTGAAAAATGGTGTTAAAAAGCTTGATGCGGTGATTATGTCCCATGCCCATGATGATCATATTGGAGGGTTGATACCGGTTGTAGATGATCTTAAAGTGGGCGCCTTTATGGAGTATCCACCAAGGGAGCAATCGACACAATATCAGACCCTAAGGGATTTAGTAGACAATAAGGGTATTGAGCGAATAGTAGCAATGAATGGACAAACTTACAAAATAGGCAAGGAGATGTTTTTAGATATTATATATCCTGTCACAGATACAGAAATATTAAATAGACTATACAAGCAGAATGAAAATAATTTATCACTGGTAATTAGAGTACGCTGCCAGGACACCAGCATTCTACTCACCGGGGATATAGAGGGGGATGTGGAATCTTACCTATCGGACGTTTGGAACGAAAGTGTTTCGTTGCTTAAGGTGGCTCATCACGGAAGCAAGACCTCATCCGCCGAAGAGTGGATTAATGTATTGGAACCTAGTATTGCAGTAATCCAATGTGGCAAAAACAATTTTGGGCATCCGGATCCTAATGTTGTACAAAGGCTTGAAGGGCGTGGAACCCAAGTGTTTAGAAATGATAAAGATGGTGCAATTACCCTTAGATATAAAGAAGGGAAATGGTATATATCTACCATAGTAAAAGATTGAAAATCGAAAAATGTCGTGGAATATATTATATTGTTATGATAGAATGGTTTTTGTAGCTTTGGAGTTTCAAGAGAACGCATTTTCAATAGGTATGGATATGTGTTTGTCTAATAAAGGAGTTGCTTCCAACTCCGAAACTCCGATTAATTGTTTTTTGCAATGTATTATATAGTTTTGGAAAGGGGTTTATAGTAGTGAAAAGGTTTCAGGATAAAAACTGGAAAGAAAAAATGAGAATAACCTTTGATTATAATAATATGATGTCCGAATTTGTAGGCGATGAGGGAATAGAGTGGAGCCAGCTTGAGGCTTTGGAGCCCACCCTTAAAAAGGCGTCTTTGGCCATGAACGAGAAAAGGAAGGCAGGGCAGATGAGGTGGAGGGAACTGCCCTATAATCAGGATGAAATTGTTCAGGATATTCTGGAAACCGCCGATGGTATAAAGAAGAGATTTGATAACTTCGTAGTTCTTGGTATCGGAGGTTCTGCATTGGGACCAATAGCAGTACAGCAGGCCTTAAACCACATGTTTTATAACGAACTGTCAAAAGAGGAAAGAGGGGGCTGCCCCAGATTATATGTTATTGACAACGTCGACCCTCAGCGTATGAAAGAGCTGTTTGACGTAATTGATATAGAGAAAACCATGTTTAACGTCATTACAAAATCCGGCAGTACCTCGGAAACCATGGCTCAATTCCTTATAGTAACGAGTCTGCTTAAGGAAAAGGTGGGAGACAGCTATAGGGATCACATCATAGCTACAACGGATCGGGAGAAAGGCAGTTTGATAAAAATTGCCCGGGATGAAGGATTCAAGACCTATTACGTTCCCGAAGGGGTGGGCGGAAGGTTTTCAGAGCTGTCCCCTGTAGGACTATTGGCAGCGGCGGTTTGTGGTATCGATATAGAGGAGATGCTAGCCGGAGCCGCTTATATGGACGAAATTGCCAGCCAACCTGATCCCTATAAAAATCCTGCTTATATGGCAGCGACCTTGCAGTATCTGGCCATGAAGGCAGG
>DGDX01000003.1:0-23142 GCA_002385665.1 Firmicutes bacterium UBA3941 | reverse complement strand
GCTTTGGGAGTTACGGACCAACATTCCCAGGTACAGCTTTATACCGAGGGTCCCTTTGATAAGGTAATTACCTTCCTTGGGGTTAAGGAGTATAAGTGCACAGTGGAAATTCCCAACGGATATCAGGATCATCCTGCCGTATCTTTCCTGGCCGGTCATACTCTAAATGAGCTAATCCATGCCGAGCAGATGGCTACTGAGTATGCCCTGCTGAAGGCGAAGCGGCTGAATAGGACCATTACCCTACCGGAGGTTAATCCCTTTACCGTAGGCCAGCTCCTGTACTTTTTAGAGGTGGAGACGGCTTTTGCAGGAGAACTGTTGGGTATTGATGCCTTCGATCAACCTGGAGTAGAGGAAGGCAAGAACGCTACCTATGCACTTTTGGGTAGGTCCGGATACGAAGAAAAGAAGGAGGAACTGGATTCGAGGCCGAAGAAGAATAGTAAATATATATTATAGTACAGGAGGAGATAGGAATTGAAGGAATTTGGGATAGGTATTATTGGATACGGTTTCATGGGCAAAGCCCATACCTATGCCTACAGGACCATGCCCCTTTATTATGAGGATTTGCCCTTTCGTATTCGATTGGTAGGGATTTGTAATCGAACTTTGGAGAAAGCCCAAAGGGCCAAGGAGGATCTGGGCTTTGAATTTGCTACAGATGATCCAAATGAATTGTTTGCAGCAGACAATATCGATATTATCAATGTTTGTACACCTAACAATCTGCACAAGGATCATGTTATCGGTGCGCTGAAGGCAGGCAAACATGTATATTGCGACAAGCCCTTAACCGCTACCTACGAGGAATCGGAGGAGATTTTAAAGGTGCTGGGCTCTACTAAGGCCATTACCCAAATGGCATTTCAGAACAGATTCTTCCCTGCTACCATGCGGGCAAAGGAGCTAATAGAGGCCGGCTTTCTAGGGGAAGTCCTTTCCTTCAGGGCATCCTATCTACATTCGGGATCCGTGGATCCCGAAAGGCCCATGGGATGGAAACTGGAGAAATCTGCAGGTGGCGGTGTTTTGGCAGATTTAGGTTCCCACGTTTTGGATCTTATTTATCATCTTCTGGGCAGATATAAGGAAGTATTTGCCTATAACAGAATATTATACCCCAAGCGACTACATCCATCGGGTAAGATGGTGGATGTAGAGGCTGAGGATCTATCCTTGCTTATAGTAAAGATGGAAAATGGCAGCGTTGGTACCATAGAATCGTCTAAGATAGCTACCGGGACCAATGATGAGCTCATTTTTGAAATTCATGGGACTAAGGGAGCTATGAGGTTTAACATGATGGACCCCAATTGGCTCGAAGTCTATGATAATACTTTACCTGAAACGGATTTGGGCGGCGATAGGGGATTTAAAAAGATTGAATGTGTCCAGCGCTATAAAAGTCCGGGAGGAAAGTTTGTTGCACCTAAGGCACCTATAGGTTGGATACGCTCTCATGTTCATTCGCTGTATAATTTCCTGGATAATGTATATAACCTTAGGCCTTCTGTTCCGTCCATCGAGGACGGGGCTTATATCCAATATGTCATAGAAATGGCTCACAGATCCCATCGCACAAAGCAATGGGTTACCCTTGATTGAGGTATGAAATAACGCTCCCATGAGTTGATTGAACCTATAGTATTATTATTGTTCAATCCAGTAAATGTTGCCCTTAGAAACTATATCCGATTCACCCCATTCTATATTATAAATTCTGGTGTTACGAAGTGAAGGACCATCATATATATTAAATAACGCAACTGTACATTGTAGAATTTAATTTACATGGGGTGAGTAAGTGTGGAAGTCTATCAAGTAGCGATTATTCCCCTTATTGTAGGGGTTGTGGAGCTGTTTAAAAGCCTGGGTCTGCCCAAGAAATTTAGCGCCCTTACAGCATCACTTCTGGGTATATTAATAGGGGTATTCTATGTATACCCCAGGGATGTACCAAGGGGTATTTTGGTGGGACTATCCTTCGGATTGGCCGCATCGGGTTTGTATTCAGGTACTAAAAACACTGTTCAAGGCGTTAAAGAGATGAGAGTAGCTCGAAAAAAGTAAAAAATAAGAAGTCCTATTGGAGAGGACTTCTTATTTTTTCTCCTGGAAGTTTACCTTTAGGTATTAAAATTAACTTACCTTGCCCATTGTCAATAAATGAATCAGCTTTATATACTTTTCTTTTTGTCTTAAGTAATGCGCTATGGATTAGCGGATGTGTAGCATTCAATAGCCATTACCTATTTACATGTTTAAATAGGACAACTCCTTAATCGGGCAAACTCGGTACAAATATTAATATGCTTCTTTAAACAATTGGAAATGGGGTTGTTTATGGAGACATGTGGGGCAAATCTCCGGGGCCTTTTCACCTTTGTGTATGTATCCGCATTTCCTGCATATCCATTCAGTGGGTTCGTCTTTCTTAAAGACCTTTCCATCCCTTACATTATCGGCCAGTTTATTAAATCTTGTTTCATGATTAACTTCGGCTTTTGCGATCATTGTAAAGGCAGTTGCTACTTCTGGGAAACCCTCTTCCTTGGCTACCTGAGCAAATGCCGGGTAAAGATCCGACCATTCCTCATGCTCGCCAGCAGCTGCTGCTTTTAGATTTTCCAAGGTGTTACCCAAGGCAACGGGATAATCTGCATTAATTTCTACACTGGTGGGTAGCTCGTCACCGAAACCTTCTACCAGGAACTTGAAGAATCTGTTGGCGTGGATTCTTTCGTTGTCAGCCGTTTCGAGGAAAATTTCTTCGATTTGTTTATATCCCTCTTTTCCTGCGACACTAGCATACATGAAATACCGATTGCGGGCCTGGGATTCTCCGGCAAAGGCCTTCATTAAGTTTTCTGCAGTTCTTGTACCTTTTAAGCTTTTCATACCTATATTCCTCCATTTAAATTATTCCTAATATAGATAATACCCATTTTGGACAAAATGAAACAGGCAGCTTGGCCGATTGATAAAAATGATTTTGTCGGTAAATGCTATTTCCCTTGATTTTATGCGGTTCTATGGTTACACTAGAAAAATAGGAAAGTGGGAGGGGAAGGTAGATCATGGACTATACCGGAGATATGAAGAGGATTTTAAAGACGTACTTTGGACACAATAGCTTTCTTATGGGACAAAAAGAAGTCATTGAAAGCATTTTAGAGGGTAGGAATACAATTGCAATATTCCCTACCGGAGGAGGAAAATCCCTATGTTATCAGTTACCCGCCCTTATTTTCCCCGGTACCACTATTGTTATTTCACCCCTTATATCCCTTATGAAGGACCAAGTGGACGAGTTAACAAAGCTAAATATCAATGCTGCGTATATCAGTAGCATCTTATCGGATAGACAGGTGACAAGGACCATAAGGGATATGAAACGGGGTAAGTATAAAATAGTCTACATTGCCCCTGAAAGGTTTTATTCGGAGGATTTTTTGTCAGCCTTGCAGGAGATCCACGTGCCCCTTGTGGCTGTAGACGAAGCCCATTGTATATCCCAATGGGGGCATAATTTTCGGCCTGCATATCTAAAGATAAAGAATCTTATAGAGCACATAGGCAACCCCATTTTGGCAGCCTTTACCGCAACAGCTACCAAAAGGGTACAAAATGATATTGTAAATCTACTTGGTATGAAGGAAAATTGCAATGTTTTTGTTGAGAGTTTCGACAGACCCAATCTGGAGTTTAAGGTGGAAAGATGTGAGGATAAATGGAGCTATATCCTAAAGCATATCCAGAAAAACAGGCATAAGCCCGGAATCATTTATGCAGCCACCCGGGCTAAGGTAGAGGAGATCCATCTTATGTTGAGGGAGAGGGGTGTAGCTACCGGGATGTATCATGCAGGCTTGAATAGAGTGACCAGGAATAATACCCAGGAAGCTTTTCTAAACGATGAGATAACGATTATGGTGGCTACCAATGCCTTCGGGATGGGTATTGACAAAAGCGATGTCAGATATATTATACATTGGAATATGCCCAAAAGCCTGGAGAACTACTACCAGGAGGCGGGACGGGCTGGCCGTGACGGTTTGGCGTCCAGTTGTATACTCCTACACTCTGAAGATGATTATAGGCTCAATCGTTTCATGATAGAGGGGAATTACCCTCCTATTAAACTGGTGGAAGGCCTATACAAGCGGATTAAGGCCAAAGAACATGAGGGGATCCCTCAAGAGGTCCTGTTAAGAAGCAGGTCAGTAGATAAGCATACTCTCCATAGTGCCCTGAAAAAGCTGTTAGAATACAACTATGCCAGGCTAAACGATGGCCTTGTGTATCCAATGTATAGCCGGGAATTTGACTTAACTCAGGAGGAAATCGACTGGCATAAAGAAGTAGAGATAAATAGATTGGAGAAGATGGAGGAATACTGCAAAGGGGGAAAGTGTCTCAGACGGTTTATTTTGGAGTATTTCGATGAGCATGTTAAATCCAATAATTGTGGCAACTGCAGCGTATGCAATAAGGGAAGGAAAACCAGGCTTAGCCAATGGGACTTAGACAAACTTGTTAGGGATATATTTAGCTAGCCTTCTTAGGTTGGGACTCGGTACAGGTCCTATACCTATAATAATGTAGATAAGCTGCTACACTCGGCTGTTGGGAGCGTAGCAGCCAAATATAAGGAACATCGTCATAAGCAGTCTAGATCTCTATACTCTTGTAGCGAAAGTTGGCCAGGGAAAACAATCCATATATAGAAGGCACCAGTAATACTACAATAATTAAGGCCAGGATTCCATAAACCCAAAATTCACCGATCTGGGCGGATATAAGGATGATAGAAGCAATAGCTATTACAGTAATAACTAGGAGAGCTATCAATAGGCTGAAAAATGCATTGAGGTTTTGCTTTATGGCCTCCTGGGGATCATTCCATGATAGCTTTGGTCGTAGGAGATCAACTATAAGACCTAGCACATTAATAAGTCCAGTGGCCAAGAACCCCAATATGATTAGGATCGTCAAATGCAGTAATGGGATGGCTACAACTATAAAAAGGGGTATAGCAACTATAATTAGTCCCAATAATGATAAGATGCTGCTATGGATGAGTTTTGCCAGGACCTGATCTTTTGGAGGTGTCGGTATAACCTTAGAAATCCAAAAAGTAGCACCCTCTCTGGAAATTGACGTACAGGAGACCATGTTTATACTGGAAGTAAACAGCATTATGCCAAGGGAGATCAGTATGACTATAAGGGAATATTCAGGATCCCTTGCATAGTTAAGGACCTGAGTCAATTCCTCGGAATTGGCTATTAAGGGCATAAACATGAAGATCGGCACCATGATCATGCCCGCCAAGCCGTTCATCACATAGACGGGGGTGCGCATGAATAGTTTCCACTCCCTTTTCAGAAGAGCGAGGATGGGTGAGGAGGTTCTATTAATATGTTTTTGAATATCCCCTTTTGAAATAGCCGTGTTCTTACGTCTAATCTCCTGGCCTGTCAGGTAACCCTTATAGAAGAAGTAGTTGCCTATCCAATAGAGTAAAACTACCAATAATAGCGAGAGGCCAACAAAGAGCAGGAAGTAGCCCCACCCTTGCCATTCCCGGTAGGTTAAGGCCAAGGTAGCCCATATGCTGGGAGGGAATTTGTTGCCGATAGCTTCGATAAGTCCGGTATTGCTCTCTATCATGTGCCTTATGACCTCTTCTTCGCTACCCTGAGGAAGGTTCAGAGAAAAGAAGTTTATTCCCAAACCCACCATGAGCGCCAAAAGGCTCCCGATTATTACCATGATATCCTTGCCTTTTCGAATATTTATAAAACGCATTAGCAGAACAACGATCAGGGCGGCAATAACCAAGGGTAGTATAGGTGCCATAAGTATCAGAATTGATCCCTTAAGCCAGTATAGTATACCCTGCCAGGAGCCTGCACCATATATAATAAATGCGGGAAGAAGCATTGGAAGGGCTATTAGATACTCGCTTAGCAAAATGGTAATAAACTTCACCCCTAGGACTTCTCCAGGTTTTATGGGCAGAGGGATAAGGATGCTCATATCGTTGGAAAAATAAAAAACCGATATAATGTAGAATATACCAAAGATCAGTATGATCAACTGTGATGCTACAAAGGAAAGGGTGATGACTATCTCAGGATGGCCCAGTGACTGTCCTGCCATAAAAACGGCCAGAAGAAAGAAGCTATACATAGCTAAGATGCTGCCGCCTCCTACTAATATGGCAATAATTATGGCAATAGGTTCCCAGAGGCGGTTTTTTTCCTTTGTAAAGCGATATTTTAGGGAAGAGATACCAAAATGGACATTGAGATTTGCTTTTAAAAGGGAAATAAAGGTTCTCATTGCTCTGTCAACTCCAAAAAGATATTCTCAAGAGAGCCGGCCTGATCGCCATGCCTTAGCTCATCCATACTCCCTATTGCTATCAGCTTGCCCTTATTAATGATACCGATCCGATCGCATAGCCTTTCGGCTACTTCTAATATATGAGTAGAAAAGAAGACCGTGTTACCGCGATCACAGTGTTTCCTCATATACTCCTTTAGAAGATGGGAAGATTTTGGGTCCAGTCCTACCATAGGTTCATCCAATATCCATACGGCGGGATTATGAAGTAATGCCCCCGTCAAGACTATCTTTTGCTTCATACCATGAGAATAGCTCTTAATAAGATCCCCTACTGCATCGGTCAGATTGAACATATCGAGAAAATAATTAATACGTTCCCGTCTGTCCTCTACGGAAACCTTGTATACATCGGCCATTAAGTTAAGATACTCCATACCGGTTAACCGATCATATACATCAGGGTTATCCGGTACATACCCAATATTTTGTTTGGCCTCCAATGGGTTTTTGGCGTTATCATATCCTGCGATACTTATAGTTCCTTTGTCAGGTATCAAGAGCCCCACCATCATTTTGATGGTCGTTGTCTTGCCAGCGCCGTTAGGACCCAAAAAACCAAATATCTCCCCGGGCTTAACATGGAGGTTCAGATCTTCTACTGCCTTAACCGCACCCTTGTTGTAGCTCTTGGAAAGGTTCTTAATCTCTATCATGTCATCACTCCCTTAACTTTAGTAATTTTATCATAGTTTTATACAAATTTCACCAGCGGATTTTTGGATTTAATTGAAGGCTGAGTCTCTAGTATGCTATAATCGATAGTGTATAGAAAAATGTAAATTTTTTGATTGGAGTGTTTAAGTTGAGGATACGAAAGGCTATAATTCCGGCAGCTGGCCTGGGAACCCGGTTTCTGCCGGCAACCAAAGCACAACCCAAGGAGATGTTGCCGATAGTGGACAAGCCAACTATCCAATACATAATTGAAGAAGCGATTGATTCTGGAATTGAGAGCATAATAATAGTTACAGGGCGAAACAAAAGGTCCATCGAGGATCATTTCGATAGGTCTCTGGAATTGGAGGAAGCCCTGAAAAAAAGCAAGAACGAAGATTTGCTCAAGCTGGTTGACGATATATCCAATATGGTAGATATCCATTATATCAGACAAAAAGAGCCTAAAGGTCTGGGACATGCCATAAGTTGTGCCAGTGCTTTTATTGGGAATGAGCCTTTCGCCGTATTGCTGGGGGATGATATTGTGCATTCCGAGGTCCCCTGTTTAAAACAATTGATAGAGGTCTATGAGAAACATAAGGCTACCATAATAGGCTGTCAATTCGTAGACCATAATCAAGTGGACAAATATGGCATAGTAGACGGAATATCCGTAGAGAAAGATCTATATAAGGTGAAGCATTTGGTGGAGAAGCCAAGGATAGAAGAGGCGCCCTCAAACCTTGCAATCCTGGGCAGGTACATAATTAGCCCCAACATTTTTAAACATCTGGAGGAGACCCAACCTGGTGCCGGTGGGGAGATCCAACTCACCGATGCATTGAGAGCTTTAGCCATGGAGGAGGATATGTACGCCTTTAATTTCCAGGGCAAACGCTATGATGTGGGTAATAAGCTGGGATACTTGCAAGCTACTATGGAATTCGCTCTGCGTAATCCGGAGTTGAGGGATGATTTTAAGGCTTATATCCAAGACTTAATAGATACTGATCTGTTTATCAGAGGAGAATAGCATATAATCTATTTTAACGAGGTGAAGCTATGGAATTTAAGTTAAGATATCAACGGTGGCTTGATAGCCCCATAATTGATAATGAAACAAAAGAGGAATTAAGATCTATTTCCGGCAACGAGAAGGAGATCGAGGATCGTTTTTATAAAAATCTGGAGTTTGGAACCGGTGGATTGCGGGGTGTGATAGGTGCAGGATCCAATCGGATGAACTTATATACCGTGGGAATGGCAACTCAAGGCTTTGCCAACTATATCAAGGAACAAGGCAAGGATGCTATGAACAGGGGCGTAGTAATCGCCTATGATTCCAGAAGGATGTCACGGGAATTTGCAGAAAGGGTAGCCTTGGTACTAAACGGTAATGGAATTAAGACCTTCCTGTACAGTGAACTTCAGCCTACCCCCATATTATCCTTTTCAGTAAGGGAGCTGGGTGCAATTGCCGGGGTGGTTATAACCGCCAGCCACAACCCGCCGGAGTATAACGGCTACAAGGTCTATTGGGAAGATGGAGCCCAGATAACCCTTGGGCGAGCCAACGATATAATTCAGGAGATCGACAAGATACAGGATTTTGATGAGATTAAGGATATACCCAGGGAAGTGGCATTAAAGGAAGGCCTCCTTAATATAATAGGTGAGGAAGTCCTGGAAAAGTATTTTGATAAGGTGAAGAACCTGATCCACAACCCCTCTCTAATAGAGAAAATGGACGACAGCATTAGTATCATATATACCCCCCTTCATGGGTCCGGAAATAAACCTGTTCGCAGGGCGTTGAAAATGGCAGGGTTTAAAAATGTCACCGTTGTAACTGAACAAGAATTACCGGATCCCGAGTTCTCTACAGTAGGCTATCCAAACCCTGAGGAAGAGCGGGTCTTCGAGTTAGCCATAGGGATGGCCAAGGCCCGGAACAATGAGACCGATATAATCATAGGTACCGATCCGGATTGTGACAGGGTAGGCGTGGTAGCTAAGAATGCATCAGGGGAATATGTGATGTTGACAGGCAACCAGATAGGTGCCTTGTTGACGGATTACATATTAGGAGCCAGGAAACGGGCAGACAAGTTACCGCAGAACGGTACCATTATAAAGACCATTGTAACCAGTAGGATGGGCGAAAGAATAGCTCAGGCTTACGGTGTAGGCGTTATTGATACTCTTACGGGTTTTAAATTCATAGGCGAAAAGATCAAAGAATTTGAAGAGACTGGCAGCCATACATATCTGTTTGGGTACGAAGAAAGTTATGGGTACCTGGCGGGTGACTTTGTCAGGGACAAGGATGGGGTTTCTTCTTCCATGCTTATCTGTGAAATGGCAGCCTATTACAAGTCCAAGGGTATGACCCTGCATGATGCATTAATTGACCTATGGAACAAATATGGATATTTCTATGAGGAACTTAGATCCATTGAGATGGAAGGTAAAGAGGGGATGGAACGGATCCAGGAATTGATGGGTGATTTTAGAAATGATCCACCCAAGGAGCTGGCTGGGATCAGGATATCCGTTATTGATGATTATATGGACAGCAAAAGCTATAATCTAAAAACGGAAACCACATCTACTATAGAGTTACCTGTTTCCGATGTCTTGAGATATACCCTGGAGGATGGGTCTTGGTTTGCCATTCGTCCCTCCGGAACCGAACCAAAGGTAAAGTTATATTTCTCTACTATCGGTAGTGATATGGAAGAGGCCAAGGACAAGATGAGGAACCTGGTGGATGCCGTTTATGCCAGAATATAATGCCGTATACTTAAAACTAGAGCGGAGGCGACAGCTATGCGTGACACTTTTTTGTTTGACCTGGACGGAACATTGCTGCCCTTTGATATAGATGAGTTTATCCAGATCTATTTTAGGGAGATGGGCAAGCACTTTCATGATATGATAGATGGAGAATTGCTGGCAGAGTATATAATGACATCTACAGAGGCTATGATAAAAAACCTTGAGCCATTGTCCAATGAGGAAAAATTCATGTTGCACTTTTCAAAACTCGTTGGGGAGGATGATTTGGCGGTATATAAGTCCAGGTTTGACCAATTCTATGATGATAAATTTGACCTGGTCAGAGAATGTGTAGTCCATGTTCCGGAAATTGTGGAAAGCATAGAAGTATTAAAGGATAAGGGATATGAGTTGGTAGTCGCTACCAACCCCATATTCCCTGTTAAGGCCATACATAAGCGAATAGAATGGGCTGGTCTTGATATCGATGACTTTTCCTATATCTCCTGTTATGAAAAAAATACCTTTTGCAAGCCCAATATACAATTCTACCAGGAAGTACTGGATGCTATCGGAAAGGGACCGGAGAATTGTTATATGGTGGGCAATGATGTACAGGAGGACCTAATAGCCGGTGAGCTGGGTATAGAAACCTATTTGATAACAGACTATTTAATAGATAGAAATAATGGTGATATTGAAAGTACCTATAAGGGTAACTACCAGGATTTTTATGAATTCGTTAAAGGTTTAGAGGCAATTGCCTGACTCACAGCAAATCAGGTCTATAGAGACCGGAAAAAGGGAGGGGGAACGGATGAGTACATTGGACTTACTGGCCTTTGATCTTGGTGCCAGCAGCGGAAGAGGTATTTTGGGAAGGTTTGACGGTAAGAAACTTATTATGGAGGAACTCCATAGGTTTTCCAACGACCCTGTTGAAGTAGGGGGACGTCTCTATTGGGATGTATTAAGACTTTTTTGGAATATGCAAAATACCCTTCTAAAGTATAGAACCCAGGAAAAGGGCAGCCTTTCATCTCTGGGTATCGATACCTGGGGCGTGGATTATGGGTTATTGGATAAGGACGGAGATCTGTTGGGCAACCCATATCACTATAGGGATAACCGTACAGAGGGGATGATGGAGGAAGCCTTTAGCAGAATGCCAAGGGAGGAGATTTTTCAAAAAACAGGTATCGCCTTTCAAAAGTTTAATACCCTTTATCAATTGTTGTCTATGGTAAGCCAAAAGCCGGATATGTTGGACAGAGCAGAGACACTGCTCTTTATGCCTGATCTTTTGGCTTATTTTCTATCCGGAGAGAAGGCTACCGAGTTTACCGAAGCCAGTACAGGACAACTGTTGGATGCAAGGACTGGTGATTGGTGTGATGAACTCTTGAAGGCTATGTCAATACCCAGGGAAATTTTTACACATATCCAGCAACCTGGCAGTTTAAGGGGCATGATAAGGCCAGAACTGGCACGAAACCTCGGGATTGACAGTATACCTATCATTGCAGTTGCAACTCATGATACCGGCTCTGCTGTGGCAGCCATTCCCAATACGGGAGAGAGCTATGCCTATTTAAGCAGCGGCACCTGGTCTCTTATGGGAGTAGAAGTTGATAAGCCCATTATAAACAAGAAGACCCTTGAATGGAACTATACAAATGAAGGAGGTGTAGACGGTACCTATAGGCTCCTCAAAAACATCATGGGCCTCTGGATCATTCAAGAATGTAAAAGGGAGTGGGATCGCAGAGGTGAAGTCTACAGCTATGATCAGATGGCGGAAATGGCATCAACGGCTGTACCCTTTAGAGCCTTTATCGATCCGGATCATGACAGCTTCTATAGCCCGGGGGATATGCCTAAAAAGATTCAAGAGTTCTGCAGGGATACAGGACAACAGGTTCCCGAATCCAAAGATCAGATAATAAGATGCGTATTTGAAAGCCTGGCTATGAAATACCGCTGGTCCTTGGAAAAACTGGAGGGGATCATTGGTAAGAGGCTGGATGTTCTCCATATCGTGGGGGGAGGCGCCCAGAACAAACTCTTGAATCAGTTAACCGCCAACGCTATTTCCAGGCCGGTTATATGCGGTCCTGTTGAGGCAACCGCTATTGGCAATCTCATGGTTCAGGCCATGGCCTTAGGCGAGGTATCCAGCCTGGGCGAAATACGTCAAGTGGTTAAAAGCTCCTTTCCTGCGGAGGATTATATGCCTCTGGACACTCAGATATGGGACAGTGCCTATGAGGAATTCCTAAAGTACAATCAGGAATAACCTTATGTAAGAGCCACATATCATAAGAATTTTATATATAAGGGAAATGGTTTGTGCGTTGGGATCAATGGCGTTTGTCACCTTAAATCCATTGCTTGTATAGCTTGAGTTAATAAAATAGAACCCATTCATTGAAGTAATAAGAAAGGGTGGTAAAATGGAAAATATACAGCCAGGCGGAGAGCGAATCTGGTATATACCAGATTGCTACTATCCGGAAAAGACTACCCAGGGACACTATGTAAGTCATGAGGCCATATGTGTTTTAAATACCGGCAAAGAAGATGCCAAGCTTGATATAATCCTATACTTTGAAGACCGGGAGCCAATGAAGGACTTTAAGGCAGAATGCAGGGCAGAGCGTACAAACCATATCCGCTTGGACGAAATAAGGGATGAAAAAGGTAACGGGATCCCCAAAGGGGTGCCATATGCAGTTATGGTTAAGAGCAATGTGCCCGTAATAGTGCAATACAGCCGGTTGGATACCACCCAGGCTGAACTGGGGTTGATGACGACCATGGCCTATCCTCTTAGATAGGGTAAGTTAGTATAGTAAACATTACTGGTCAGTATGAATCAGGGGGAAGTAAGGTGTTTCGTATATTCCAATAGGATATGGAACACCAGACAAAATGGAAGATATTGGGGCGAGCATCATAGGGGGTTGATACTCGCCCTTATTATGTTAGAATTCACGATTCTTGTATATACTCAAGGAGATTGAGTATGAAAATGATAGAAGTATCAATGCTATGGCAGCCAGCATTGAAGCAATCTGCCAATCAGACCATGACGATAATTTCCTTATGATGTCATCGATGGCCGTACTGTACTCAGGATTTTTTAACAAGCTGACCACCCCCATCGGTATAAAAAAGAACAATAAAAATAGGACCATGTTGAACATCTTTGCCCTAAGATACCCAATCCTGAAGATTATTGGCAGATAGATGGAACTCATGAGGGATACCAGAAGAAGGCTTATGGTTATACCTTGTAGACTAAGAAATTCCACCCTTATAGGAATCTTTATGGCTGATACCAGGAGGGTGGCAACCATATAGGCCAGTACAGCGAGACCTAAGTACACAAATATGGATAAGTATTTGGCCAGGACTATTTCCTTTCTGGAAACAGGAAGGCTGTTAAGCATGATATCGGATTTATTCTTGTCTTCATATGCGAAGGAATACTGGATCAAAAGGTAGACTACAGCCGTTGTTGCGGCGACAGGAGTTACCCCCTCCATGGTTTGAAAGGCAAAAACTAAGAAAAAACAGTAGCCCAGGGCAAAGAGTAAGGTTTTTTTCTGTACTAATATATCCTTAATGATTAGATTGAGCATATTGATTCCCCCTAACTGTATATAGCATGATATCCTCAAGACTGGGTTTATCTATGACTATATTATCCTTGAACAGGTTGCGGGCTTTGTCCCTGTCGTCAACCAATCCTTCAAATCCGAAATTGTTTTTACGGATACCTATAAAGGCTTTTTGGGTATATTCATTCAATAAATCCGTGCCCCCTTTTACGATACCGTAATTGTCCAGGATGTCATCTTTAGCAGCCGACAGGATTATTGATCCATCGTGGATAAAGGTTACATAGTCTGCCACCTTATCTAGATCTGAAGTTATATGGGTGGAAAAGAACACGCTTTTATTTTCATCCTGTATCAAATCACTCAATATATCCAATAGCTCGCTGCGAACGATGGGATCGAGTCCGGAAGTCGGCTCATCCATAATAAGGAGTTCCGGATCATGAGATAGGGCTATGGTCAGGGAATATTTCATTTTCATTCCTTTTGACAGCTCTTTTATCCTTTTATTGGCAGGGAGTTTAAAGATCTTCATATATTTATCAAATAGTTTATCGCTCCACGATTTGTAGAAAGGGGCTATGATGTACTTCATTTCATGGAGGGTTAATTCCTCATAGAAATGGTTTTCATCATATACAAAACCAATACGATTCTTGATTTCCTTTTCATGCTTGATATGGTCCTTACCAAAGATATTGATCTGTCCGCCCTCCTTTTTTAGTAAATTCATGATTAGCTTAATGGTGGTGCTCTTTCCAGCACCATTGGGACCTATAAATCCCATGATATAGCCTCTGGGAAGCGTGAAGCTTATATCGTTCAGGGTAAAGTTCTTAAAACTTTTCCGCAGTTTTTTCACTTCTAAAATGTTTTTCATACTTAAGCCTCCTTGTACAATTGATGCAGCAGCTTACTTAGTTCTTCACAGGAAATGTCCAAGGATTTGGCCGTTAAAACTGCTTCTGCAAGTTTTTCTTCTACGATGGCCAATCCTTTTTTTCTCAATAACTCCCTATTTTGAACAGCAACAAAGGAACCCCTACCGGGCGCCGTCTCAATGAAACCCTCTTTTTCCAATTCTTCATAGGCCCTTTTAGTCGTAATGACGCTTATATGAAGTTCTTTAGCAAGGCCCCGTATAGAGGGTAGGGCACTACCCGCTGTAAGGTGTCCCTTTAGAATCCCTTCTTTCAATTGGCGGACTATTTGCTGGTAAATTGGTTCGTTTGATGAATTGGATATAATTATTTTCATTAGTTCCTCCATAGTGTCAATACCGTACATATACAATATATACAGTTGCTTGTAGTTTGTCAAGAGTAATTTTCAATGGTCCGGCCTGTCGGGTTATGAATATCAAGTAATAAATTTAGCCCATAAAGAGGATATTTTCCTGAAGTGTAGAATAGAGGAATAGAATGGGAGAATACTGACAAAATGACTATCTTTCCAAAGATCCGAAAGTGGTTGGGATAGATCAGGGAGGATTAGGGTTTAGTATAGTAGCTGGGAAGGGAGTATTGATATGGAAACCCTGATTACAGAACGGCTTGTATTAAGGCCTTTTAGGAAAGAGGATCTGGATGATTTCTATGAATATGCCAAGAATCCAAGCGTGGGTCCAAATGCGGGTTGGAAGCCCCATGAGAGCAAGGAAGAATCCCGTGAGATACTTGAAAGGTTTATAGCAGAGGAGGAATCATGGGCCATTATTCACAAGGATACTGATAAGCTTATAGGTTCAATTGGGCTACATAATGATGCAAGGCGTAATAATAGTAGGGTTAAAATGCTGGGATATGTTTTGAATGAAGCCTATTGGGGACAGGGTATAATGACGGAAGCTGCCAAAAGGGTGCTGAAATATGCTTTTGAGAATTTAGACCTGAACCTGGTTTCTGTGTATCATTATCCGTCTAATATTCGTTCAAAAAGGGTGATAGAAAAGTGTGGTTTTCACTATGAGGGCACTCTTAGGAGGGCCAACGAATTATATGATGGCAGTATCCACGACAGCATGTGTTATTCATTGATAAAGGAAGAATACAGAGGATAGAGAAATTACAATATAGGGTTGTCCGAATTACTATAGCAATAGCTGGCATTAGTCGGTCATATAGAAAATGGTTGTTAAACACCATTTTGTATTTTATTAATAAGGGGTGTAAAAAATGCTTAACATCTACAAGGAAAGGGACATAAATGATAGCTATGAGCGGGCAAAGGAGCTATATGGTTCCTTTGGGGTTGACACGGATAGGGTTTTGGAGGACATAAAGAAGATTCCAATCTCTATCCATTGCTGGCAAGGTGATGATGTAGGCGGATTTGAAGTAGATGCAGACGGCGTTTTGGGTGGGGGGATCTTAGCGACGGGTAATTACCCGGGAAAAGCTCGAAATGCTGAGGAACTTCGCCAGGACTTAGACAAGGCAATGAGCCTTATACCAGGTAAACATCGAGTAAATCTCCACGCCAGCTACGCAGAAACGGAGGGCAAATTTGTAGAGAGAGATGAGCTCGAACCCCGACACTTTGAAAAATGGATAGCTTGGGCCAAAGAAAAGGGTATAGGACTTGATTTTAACCCCACCTTCTTCTCCCATAGAATGGCAGACTCAGGCTACACCTTGGCAAGCAAGGATAAAGAGGTTAGGGATTTTTGGATTCGCCACGCTAAACGTTGCAGGGAGATCGGGGCTTATATGGGAAAGACCCTGGGCACACCTTGTGTTAACAATATATGGATTCCCGATGGCTCCAAGGATTTACCCGCCGATAGGATGGGATACCGGGAAATTCTCAAGGATTCTTTGGATGAAATCCTGGAAGAAAAATATGACAGAAGGTATCTCTTGGATGCTGTAGAGTGCAAACTCTTTGGAATAGGGTCCGAGGCCTACGTAGTGGGTTCCCACGAATTCTACATGGGTTATGCTTTAACCCGGGGTACCTTGTTGTGTCTGGACGCAGGCCATTTCCACCCAACAGAGACCGTCTCGGATAAGATATCATCCCTATTGACCTATATAGATGAGCTACTCTTACATGTAAGTCGCGGAGTTAGGTGGGATAGCGACCATGTAGTTATACTCAACGACGAAGTGTTTGCAATTGCTCAGGAATTAAAGAGATGCAACGCCTTTCATAGGGTTCATTTTGGTCTTGATTTTTTCGATGCCAGCATAAATAGGATTTCGGCCTGGGTAATAGGGACCAGGGCTTCTTTAAAAGCGATCATGATGGCATTACTGGAACCCACCCATCTGTTGAGGGAAGCCGAGGACAATGGTGATCTGGGAAGACGCCTGGCTCTGATGGAGGAGTTTAAGAGTCTGCCCTTTAGTGCCGTATGGGATAAGTACTGCCTGGATCAGGGAGTACCGGTAGGGGCAGAATGGTTAAACCGGGTTGATGAGTACGAGAAACAGGTATTGTCCCAAAGATGATAAGAAGGGAGAAATCTATGGATCTAAAGGGATTAAAGGAACTAGAGAGGATCTCACAAGAAGTAGGAAAGCATCCCGATTTCGTACAAGGTGGGGGTGGGAACACATCTGCCAAGCTGGATGATAGATACATGGCGGTGAAAGCTTCCGGCTATCGCCTGGATCAAGTAACAGAGTGGGACGGTTACGTTATTGTGGACTATCAGAGGGTACGGGATTACTATAATAGCGTTGATCGGAACAGGGACGTGGATTTTGAAAGGGAAAGCGCCGGTTTTATGAAGGAGTGCGTTTTAGAAGAGCAGAATCCCAAAAACCTGCGACCATCCATAGAAACAGGATTTCATTCCTTTATGGATAAATGCGTTATCCACAGCCACTCGGTGTACGCTAATATATTATGCTGTTCCAAAGAAGGGGAGAGTATAGCGAAAGGAATATTCGACGATAGTTTTAGAATGCTATGGGTGCCCTATACCAATCCAGGCTTTGATCTGACCATAGAGCTTAACAATGCAATCCATCAGTATAAGGTAGAGAAGGGTTATGCACCAAACATAGTCTTTATGGAAAACCATGGACTTATTGTATCCGGGGAGGATGCCGAAGGATGCCTGGAACTGCACGAAAGGGTTAATGTGGCTATCATGGATTATTTTAAACTGGGGAATACATACCCTGAGATCAGAATAGAGGGTATAGGCGAGAAGAAGTATAGGAGCAAAACGGCTTATCTGAGAGATACTCTCATAAAGATGGACGTAGGACCTGAATTGTTTAAAGAGGTCATCCTCTATCCTGATCAACTGGTCTATCTTGGGGAGAACGTTTCCTTTAAAGGCATGGGGAAGGTGAATGTTGATTCGGATACAGGTGAGGTAGTTTACGTGACAAATAAGACAGAGGCCATCACCATAGACGAGACCCTTACTGCCTATATTTATGTAGTGGATAAGATTAAGGAGTTGGGCCTTACCCTACAGACCATGACTGAAGAGGGGATTGCCTTTATACGGAATATGGAGGGAGAGAAGTATCGAAAGAGCCTGCTAAAGAAGGATTCTTAGCCCACTATGAGAGTGGATGGGAAAGTCCATCCTATATGCAACAATAGAGAATGAATATTAGGCATGGATAATATATCGGTTCAATAGGATTGATAGGAAATAAAAAGGAGCGGTGAGTAACCGCTCCTTTTTATTTCCTTGCTAAATATCTTACTTTTCAAGGTTGCATACCTTGGTGCATTCCGAAACACTTAGGCCTTATTGTTACATCCCAGTACATTAACAATCTTGTGGCGTACGATAGTTCTGATGGCATCCCTGGCTGGGCCTAAGTACTGTCTTGGGTCAAAGGCTCCAGGATTTTCAGCCATGAACTTTCTGATAGTCGCAGTCATGGCCAGCCTCAAGTCGGAATCTATATTGATTTTACATACTGCCATGGAAGCGGCCTTTCGAAGCATATCTTCAGGAACACCCTTGGCACCGGGCATATCACCGCCGTACTTATTGACAATCTCTACATACTCTTGGGGTACTGAGGAGGCACCATGTAAAACGATGGGGAATCCGGGAAGCCTCTTACTGATCTCTTCAAGGATATCGAAGCGAAGCTTGGGTTCGCCTTTGAATTTAAAGGCACCATGGCTGGTTCCTATAGCAATGGCCAGGGAATCCACCCCTGTTCTTTCAACAAATTCCTCTACCTCATCCGGATCTGTAAATCTTGCATCCTCTTCCGATACGTTGACAGCATCCTCGATACCGGCAAGCCTGCCCAGCTCGCCCTCTACCACTACACCGTGATCGTGGGCATAATCAACTACCTGCTTGGTGAGTTTGATATTCTCTTCAAAGGGTAGATGGGAACCATCAATCATAACCGAGGTGAACCCACCGTCTATACAGGATTTACACAGTTCAAAGGTATCACCATGATCCAAATGCAGGGCTATGGGTAGATCCGTCTCCTCAAGGGCTGCCTCTACCAACTTAACCAGATAGGTATGGTTGGCATATTTTCTTGCACCGGCTGAAACCTGGAGGATTAGGGGTGCATTTTCAGCTTTAGCAGCTTCTGTGATGCCCTGAATAATCTCCATGTTATTGACATTGAATGCTCCGATGGCGTATCCGCCCTCATAAGCTTTTTTAAACATCTCTGTAGTTGTAACTAGTGGCATTTATATTCACTCCTTAAAATTAATATGTATAGACTTAGGCTACTAGAATTCATTCTATCAAATCCAGTAGAAAAATCAAGAATTAGTCTCAAGATTATGAAAAATCCCGCGGACTTTGTTCCAGTCCTGCGGGATCGGTTGACATTATCTTTCAAGGGTGGCCGCTACCAGCATCTCCTCCATCCTTTGAATCAGCATCTCGGCAGCCAGGTAAACGTTACCACAACCCGTGGTAAGAACTACGTCGCCATCCCGGGTATTGGCTGCAAGAAAATCCACTACATCATCAAAAGTTGGAAGATACCTGCAGGGCTGCCCCGTAGCCTTTATAGCTTTAACCAGGTCGAGGGCATGTATCAGACCGGTATCCTGTTCCCTACCGCCCATTATATCGGTGATTATAACCTCGTCAGCCCCATGGAAGGAATTAACAAAGTCGTCAAAGAGCAATTTGGTGCGAGAAAAGGTATAGGGCTGGAAGACACACCATAACTTTTTATGGGGATAGCTCTGGGCGGCGTCCAGGGTAGCCTTTATTTCCGTAGGATGGTGTCCATAGTCATCTATAACTGTAACACCTTCAACTACGCCCTTTATCTCAAACCTTCGATGGGTTCCCTTGTAGGATGCCAGACCGGATTTTATTGTCTCAAGAGAAATTCCTGATGCCCAAGCTGTTGCAATGGCTGCCAAGGCATTATAAACATTGTGTTTGCCTGGTACATTTAAGGTAAATCTGCCCATGTCCTGGCCCTTATATACAGCCCTGAAGGATGTATGGTCATTGGCCTTATAATTGATATCCCTTGCAACCCAATCGGCTTTGCTTTGGATACCAAAGCTAATGGTCCTATTATCGATCTCATCAAGGAGCCTCTTAACCATGGGATCGTCATTGCAGCCTATAACAAATCCCCGACTTGGAACCAGGCTGGCAAACTCCATAAAGGTGTAGTAGATCTCTTCCATATCCTTAAAATAATCCAGGTGATCGTTATCGATATTTAGAATAACCGCTATATAAGGGCTCATCTCCAGAAAGCTACCCGAAAACTCGCAGGCCTCCACAAGAAAGTGTGGGCTATTACCTATTCTGACATTGCCTCCGATCGCATCCAGCTTGCCTCCGACAAAGATAGTGGGGTCTAATCGCGCTTCAACCATTATATGGGATAACATGGAAGTAGCCGTGGTTTTTCCGTGGGTACCGGCAATTCCTATAGCATTAGGAAATTCCTTCATGATCTGTCCCATAAGAACAGCCCTATTCATTAAGGGAATATTCCTCTTCTCGGCCTCCAAGATCTCGGGGTTCTCCCCGCTGGTTATAATGGCAGAGGTATATACAACAAGATCGGCACCTATAACCTTGGACCCATCATGACCTATATTTATATCAATGCCTTTATTTTGTAGATCCCTTGTGATATAGGAATCCATAACATCGGAGCCGGTAACGATATATCCCTTTTGTAGAAGGAATTCCGCCAAACCGCTCATACTGATGCCCCCGATACCTACAAAATGAACTCTTCCACCTTTTATATCCTTTATATCAATCTGTTTCATAATCTCACCCCACAATCCATGTCATATGGTCTACATCACTTATATCACTTGTCCATTATACTACCTTTATATCTATTTATCAATGAAACAAAATAAACTGTAATAAAAAGTAATCGCCCTGTAATATCTCAGAGGTAAGGATACATTTATCCATAGGTTGTGTTATAATGGTTTCATCTTAAATAATGGACTGATCCTTGTACAGGTTGATACTAATCATGACCATGGCTGATATATTAATATAGGTTTCTTCAGTGGATTATAACAGCTAAAACAGAATAAAATGAGTAATAAGGAGGGAAAGTCATATGGATATAAGAAAGGCGATGACCGAGGATGTACTGTTCATAGACGGAGGAATGGGCACTATGATACAAAATGCTGGTTTAAAAGCGGGCCAACAACCTGAGGTCTATAATATTTTACATCCTGAAATCATTAAATCTATACATAGGGCTTACTTGGAGGCCGGAGCGGATATAATAACCACCAACACCTTTGGAGCCAATGAATACAAGTTAAAGGGGACTGGGTACACGGTTGAGGAGATTGTAGATAAGGGGGTATCCTTGGCCAGGGAGGTTTCGGAGAATGGGTGGGTAGCCCTTGATATTGGACCTATAGGCCAATTGATGGAACCCAGCGGGACCTTATCCTTTAATGAGGCCTATAGGATTGTTGCCAGACAGGTACAGGTGGGAGAAAAAGCAGGGGCAGATCTGGTAATAATCGAGACTATAGCTGACCTATATGAAATGAAGGCGGCGATACTGGCTGTTAAAGAAAACTCCTCACTACCCGTATTCTGTACCCTTACATACGACGAAAATGGAAGAACCATGATGGGCACAGATCCCTTTACAGCAGTAAATGTTTTAGAAGGGCTTGGAGTAGATGCCCTGGGTGTTAATTGTTCCCTGGGGCCAAAGGAACTTTTGCCCATAGTGGAAGAGCTGCTAAAATATGCCCATATACCCGTCATTGTACAGCCAAACGCAGGTCTGCCAAGGCTCGAGAACGGAATGACCCTCTTTGATACTGATGCTGATGAATTTGCCATCTATGGCAAAAGGATGGTAGAAATGGGTGTCAGGATAATAGGTGGATGCTGCGGTACTACTCCGGAGTATATAAAGAAACTCATAGAAGGCGTAAGGAGTGTTCGGCCAAATGACTTTATAGCCAATTCCCATAGAGATACAGCGGTGTCCTCCCCGTCAAACACCATAACCTTTGGAGACGGAATTAAGATTATCGGCGGGCGGATAAATCCGTCAACGGATAGATCCATTGAAAAGGCCCTATTGGAAGAGGATTATGACGAAATCATATCTGAAGCAATAGAGCAGAGGATGGCCGGGGTAGATATAATCGCTATAAATGTGGGAATGGAAAAATCAGAAATCCATAAGCCTGATATTTTATCAAAGGCGGTTAAAGAGCTTCAGGGGATGGTCAATACACCGCTTATGATAGACAGTCCTGATCCCGATGCTATAGAGGCGGCTGTAAGAATCTATAATGGAAAACCCTTGATAAAAGGTGTAAATGGAGAAAGGGAATCCATGGAATCAATTTTCCCCATCGCAAAAAAATATGGGGCCTGTGTCATCGGGCAAACCGCTCGCGGGGAGGGTGTACCACAGGGGGCAGATGAGAGACTGGAGATAGCTGAGTCTATTCTGGCCATGGCTGCCCGGTATGGGATACCCAGGGAAGACATAATAATAGATCCCCAACCAACAGATATTTTCATGAACAGTGTGATGGAAGAGGAGACAATAAAGGCCATTAGTGAAATAAAAACAAGGCTGGGCTTAAAAACCGTGTTGGATATTGGTGGCGGCTCGTCTAAGATGATGGACTTGGATAAGGAACAAGTACGTCAATTTCTAATAGAAACCATAGAGGCTGGGCTGGATAGCATAATTATGGATCCTTTTGACGAGGATATGATGGAGATTATAGAACCTTACAGATGAGCAGAAAGAAAGTGTTGTCAAATCAATCTATTGTGCTAGTCATAACAAAGGTAATGGCTATTGATCGCTGTTTTCTTAGCCAAATCAATGAAGTTATTCGCTTATCAATAGCCATTATTCTTGCACGCACTGTTTCAGTTAGATATATATATGAAATTTAGTATATTAGTACTGTTAATAGAGTGTATGGATTTGTGTAAGCGGTTCCCATTAGTCTAAAAGGCAGAAGAGCAGGTTTAGTCAAATATCCAAAATCACTATTTTATTCTGCCGTCGTGTTTCATTCAGATCTATGATTCGTTGATTTTCAGAGCCACGGAAGGGTAGAAGCAGGTTTTTCTTCTCAATTTCAAATTTACCATCTACCAGAATATCCGTAACATCCAGCAATTGTTTCCAAGCATTGGTCTCGTTGGATTCCTCCAGGAGAAACTCATAGGTATATCCAGTATATGTCATGATATCCAGACCAA
>DGDX01000103.1:9208-16321 GCA_002385665.1 Firmicutes bacterium UBA3941 | reverse complement strand
GTCTCCTTGATTAAAAGTCAAGTGCTCTCCCGACTGAGCTAATGGGTCAAAACTTGGCTGGGGCGGCAGGATTCGAACCTACGAATGCGGGAGTCAAAGTGCCGTGCCTTACCGCTTGGCTACGCCCCAATTTTGTGGGGTGGGTAACGGGATTCGAACCCACGACCTCCAGAGCCACAATCTGGCGCTCTAACCAACTGAGCTATACCCACCACAATTTTTTATTATTTTTTGTCAAAAGAGATTCTATTTGTTGAAGTTTCAAAAATATAGAATTTCAATTATATCTGTTGATAAATTTTTCTTGAATTAAATTTTTGAAACTTACTATTGGCGCGCCTGAAGGGATTCGAACCCCTGGCCTACGGATTAGAAGTCCGTTGCTCTATCCAGCTGAGCTACAGGCGCATCTCATCGTCTGGAGCGGGTGATGGGAATCGAACCCACACGGCCAGCTTGGAAGGCTGGAATTCTACCATTGAACTACACCCGCAGATCGGCTAACAATTAAAGATTCTACCATAAAACTGATGCAATGTCAATATTTAAACTATTATATAGCCAATTCATCAACAGCGATTTTTAGTATAAACTAAATTTACACTCTAGTCAAGCCCATTTTTATAACTTATTATACTGAACTAATATAGGACTAATATAGGGGATTAAAATTAATTATATAAAATAGCTAAGACCTAATCAATAAGGCCCTCACTAATCATGATATTCTTCATCTTATCAAGTGCTATGGCTCTGTGGCTAATCTGGTTCTTTATATGATCCCCTAGTTGTGCGAAGGTTTCATCGTAGCCATCGGGAATAAATATTGGATCATAGCCAAACCCTTTATCGCCGATAGGCCTGTCCGAAATTCTTCCGCGACAGATTCCTTCGGCTGTATAGATTTTCCCATTAGGATATATAAGAGCCATAACGCACCGAAACTGGGCTCCCCTCTTTTCCATCGGGATGTTGTTTAAAAGCGCAAGAAGTTTTCTGTTGTTTCTTTCATCAGTAGCACCTTGACCGGAAAAGCGTGCAGAAAAGACTCCTGGCTGTCCATTGATCGCGTCCACTTCTAACCCCGAATCATCAGCCAATGTCAATTCTCCAACGGTTTTCATAACACATAGGCCTTTCTTTATGGCATTTTCCTTGATACTATGACCGTCCTCTGTTATTTTTCCCGTGAATCCAATATCCTCAAGGGAAAGGATTTCAATATCCTGTTCACCGATAATTGCCTTAATTTCCTTAATTTTTCCCTTATTGTTGGATGCTATTATTATTCTTTTCATAGTACTCCTTTTATAAAATGATTCAGATAATATGGTTTTTCCCAGAAAGCAAGTTGGACTGTGATCTCATATACGTTTTTAGGCCTTGGCTTATACCAATCCAAGACCATAACCGCATATGAGACTCAGCTAAAATACTCTCTGGGATGAAACCATTATATAATATAATTTTGTGCTTTAAAAGTATATCGGGGAATTCTAATACTCATTAGCAAATGCTGGTGTTACCAAGGGTGAATTCCCCTTATACTCAACCCCTTCAACCAAGATTTTTAAGTTCGTAACCTCTGGGAATTGCATAGCAGTTAGCCCTATGGCTTTTAGCACCATAGCTTCATGTTCTGAATCTTTAAGGGCTTCAAACTCTTTACTTAGATTCACATAGGTAATCCCATTGTCCAATTGGATCCCCAAGATTTTTGTATTCTCTGGTATATCAAGACGAAGATTTGATCCCAACTTTGGCCCTTTTAATAATTCTTCCAAAGCGGTCTCTAATGTGGCAGATGGATTTGATGTTATTCGAGTTATGGGCACCAGGTAATCATATCTACTGGAGGATGTGTTGTGAAAAAACACCGTGACTTCGGCACCATTCTCCTGGGAATCAGGTGATAGTTCCAGATTTATTCCCCCGGGTTCTATCGGATCACCTACATGTGTACCATACTTTAAGGTATCTACTATCTTCCCATCGAACAAGAACTGAACCCGATCTATGGCCGGAAATTCTACAAGGGTCATAACTACGCCTTTAACCATATTATTCTCAGAGATAGCATCCGGATAATCCATAGCAACAGCATTTAGATCTACTTTTGCCAGGCCATCATTAATAGAGATACCGTTTATTACCGTATTAGCAGGTAATAAAGGCTTTAGCCCCATCTCCAACAATGCCTGTTGTTGTTCGGGTGTATCCATTAACTGTTGAAGAGTAGCTTTGGCTATTCCCTCTTCCCATTGTATTTTTCTCATTACAGGCACCAGATATCCGGCATCGTCCTGGTAAAATAAAATTGTTTCCCTAGTGTTGTCATCCTCCTCTGTATCTTCATCCTCAAGCTCGGGAATATCTTCCTCAGTGGGTTTGACATCATCTTTCTTTCGTATTATACCGCAGCCTAAGACGGTTATTGAAAAAATAAGTAGAAATAATATTACTAAAGTCAGCTTTTTATAAAACATGGTCTCCCCCCTCACCAATATCTTGGTATTATTTATATTATAGATTGAAAAGGAGTATGTCTATTGCATCAACATTTTATCGATTACATTATTTTGTTTATTATCAAAAACAACTAGGCTCCTGAAGCCTTAACAACTGAATTTCATCAATTTAGTCTAATTCGATTAATTATATAATGAAATAATTGGAATTCACTTAGTGTTTTATCAACTTACTATTAAATATAGTAACGGGGATTTATTATCGCCAAAAAATAATGTATAATTGTCTTCTATAGGAGGGGATAATCATGGCACTAGATGGCATACTACTAAACTGTATTTTAGCTGAGCTAGAAGATAAAATAATCGGAGGAAGGATAGATAGGGTGTATCAACCCGAAAGGGATGAAATCCATATAGTAATTAGGCAAAACAATCAAGATAGGAAGCTTTTAATCTCTGCAAGTCCTAATTATCCTAGGATTCATCTCACAAAAACACAAAAAAGCAATCCTATAACTCCCCCCGTATTTTGTATGGTTTTGAGGAAACACTTACTTGGTGGCAGAATTATTGGAATAGAACAGCCACATTTTGAAAGGATTTTAATCTTGTCTGTAGAAGCCCGGGATGAATTAGGTGACCTATCCGTAAAAAGGTTGATTGTTGAAATAATGGGGAGACATAGCAATATTATTCTGGTTGATGATAAGGATCTAATTATAGATAGTATCAAGCGTATAGGCGAAGGAATAAGTAGATTACGCCAAGTATTGCCCGGTAGTAGTTATAGTTTCCCCCCTTCCCAAAATAAGCATAATCCCCTGATCCAGGATGAAATCACCTTAAAAAGTATTCTGGGCATGTCTCTAGACTCAAAAAGAGCTGCTCGAATTATATTCGACAGTTTTACAGGGGTATCTAGGGTCACCGCTCAGGAGATAGTATACCGCGCAGAAATTGATAATACTAAAGTACAAAGTTCGACTGAGGACTCATATTTAGGAGAAGGGCTGTTTCATTCATTCTTGGACTTTTTTGAGGCTGTAAAAAGAATGGATTATAGACCCACTATATTGAAGGACGAATCTGGGCGACCTTTGGACATATTCCCTTTTCCATTTTATCAATTTCCAGCAGATTTAGAGGAGCATTATAATTCTATCTCTATCGCACTGGATACTTTCTTTGAAACCCGAGACAGGATAGAAAGAATACGCCAACGTACCTCAAACATCTCAAAGATACTCAACACGAATTTAAGTCGAGTCCAAAAAAAACGTGGTATCCTTTTAGATGAATATGAGAAAGCCAAAAATGCAGACAAATACAAATTGTTTGGTGAATTAATTTTAGCTAATCTCTACCAAATCCCTGATGGCTTGGACAAGGTTGAGCTAGTAAATTATTATGATTCAGATGGTAAACCTATCGAAATACCATTGGATGAAAGAAAAACGCCGAGTCAAAATGCACAGGATTTTTATAAGAAATATAACAAAGCAAAAAATGCCTTAGTCATGATAAAAAAACAACTCAAGGATGCAGATGACGAAATACAATATCTAGAAACACAATTAGACAATCTAGAAAAATGCACCGAGGAGATAGAAATTCAGGAGATACAACAGGAGCTGGCCGAAGAAGGATACATTAAGCTTCGGAGTAAACGAAAACAACCAAAAGGATCAATCAAATCCAAACCCTATCACTTTATCTCCTCAGATGGTTTTGATATCTATGTAGGTAAAAACAATACACAGAACGATAGACTGACGTTAAGAACTGCAGAACCCAATGACTTGTGGTTGCACACAAAGGAAATTCCTGGCTCTCATGTTGTTGTAAAATCTCAAGGACAAAGGATACCAAACACAACCTTACTGGAGGCTGGCATTTTGGCTGCCTATTATAGCAAGGCAAAAGATTCGTCCAATGTACCTGTTGATTATTGTCCACGTAAAAACGTACGAAAACCTAATGGAGCCAAGCCAGGAATGGTTATATACGATAATTACAAGACCATGTATGTTACGCCAAGTGAGGATGTGGTGAACAGATTGAAAAGAATATAGGCTCCGTTATCTTTCATCATGTTCCAGATAGTTGTGGGACTCGAGCATATATGCTGTTCCTTCATTCCCGGTATAGTGTAGCCTGGCATTTATTGATACTATATGGCGATTTTTGTTATGCTTAATTTGGATATTATTGGGTCTGCCGTCATCTTGGCGATGTACCAGATAGTTCTCGATTATTTCTTGGGCATTTTCATTGCTTATATTATCATAGATCATAAAATAGTCATTTTCATTGATTATGAGGGATATATCGTAGATTCCATCCCTAAATACCCTGTGTTCCAAGATACTATCCAACATACATACCACCCTTTTCTTTATTCAAAATATCATTGTAAAATAGTAGAAGCAATTACTTAAGTGAAGGACATGTTTCTATTCCCTTATATTTTGCTCCTTATATAGATTAAAATACACAATAAAAAAAACGCCATGTGATTGGTTTGAGCTATGGCAATCATCATGGCGGAGATAAAAATATCCATAATTTCGCTATTCATTAGGCCTATACAATTTAAATAAATCCATACTACAGGTGTTTACATGGTGATTATTTCATACCCCTGCTCTATGTAAGTAGACATAGCTGGATGTCCGCTCATTTCATCGCCCATAGGGATACCGACATTCTGGTTATACTCCAATACTCCCAACTTAGCAGAACAAGCCTTGCATATGGCAGCAATTAGTCCCTTATCTTTAGCCATTTTATATAACTTATTCTCCGACTCCTCCAGTTCATTAATCAATTTTACGGCTTCTCCTTCAATGATTACTTTAGACTCTATTCCTTTGCTTTGCATATCAAGGGCATTGAGTAAAACGTGTTGAAAACACATCAGTTCACCTTTAAATGCGAAAATAGCGTATTTATTCATGGTATCCTCCCCTTTTTTAATATGCTTATCGTTACCCCTTGATTTTAGGTTTTGAACAACCATTACTTTCATAACTTCCTTCATCCAGACACTATTGTCACTACGTCCTTTACTAAACCCAGCAAATGACTAGCATTATACTGCACCTTAAGACTCAGACAGCATTTAAATTCCAGTGAAGATATAATTCACTCTAGGTTTCTAGACACTTATCTTAAAAAAAGGGCAGTAAGGAAATTCCTTACTGCCCCCTAAAATATTAAATATTCTCTGGTAGAATTTTATTTAATACAACCCCTATAATAGCCGCAAGGCTCATGCCTGATAGTGTAACACCTTGAACTATGGTAAATTCTACGCCGCTAAGGCCCATGACTAACATAAGTGATACAACTATAAGGTTCCTGCTTTTGGAAAAATCAATCTTAGCTTCAGATAAAGTCCTAAGACCTATGCTGGCGATCATTCCAAACAGTAATATACTAACGCCGCCCATTACTGGAGCAGGAATAGTTTTTAGAAGTGCTCCTATCTTGCCAACAAGACCTAGAGCAATTGCAAATACAGCCGCTATCCTTAAAATAAAAGGATCGTATACTTTTGTAACTGCTAAAACACCGGTATTTTCGCTGTAGGTGGTATTTGAAGGTCCTCCTAACAGCCCAGCAAACATGGTAGCCACCCCATCGCCTATAAGCGTTCTATGGAGACCAGGATCTTTAAAGAAATCCTTCCCTACTACTGCCCCGTTAGTAGTTATATCTCCAATATGCTCCATAAAGGTAACTATGGCTATTGGTGCTATAAGGGAGATCGCCTTAATATCAAACTTTGGTAGAGTGAATGGAGGCAGTGCAAAAATCGAAGCATCCCTTATTGGAGTAAAATCAACGAATCCAAACAGAATCGATACTATATAGCCCACTAAAATCCCAAGCAAAATCGGTACCAGTCTAAAGAACCCTTTAACAAATATAGAGACTACAACCATAGTAACCACGACAGCTAATACTATTATCCATCGTTGTCCTAATGTTCCCATTGCTAGCACCTCAGATCCCTCAACTCCAACTATGTTATTAATTATTATAGATGGACTCAAGGTTAAACCTATAACCATAATCATAGGACCTGTTACCAAGGGCGGGAAAAAACTTCGTATTCTGTCTACACCGAAGATTAAAACCAGACCAGCCAACACAAGGTATAGTAACCCCGCAACTATGATTCCACCTCCAGCGTATGCAATCCCTTGATCAGCAACTACAGCAGAAATAGCTGTTATAAAAGCAAAGCTAGAACCCAGGAATACTGGCACCTTGCCCTTGGTTAATAAATGGAAGATCAGAGTTCCTACTCCTGCTGTAAACAATGCAACTGATGGATCCAAGCCAGTCAACGCTGGAACTAAAACTGTTGCACCAAACATCGCAAATACATGTTGAATACCCAGGATTATAGTTTTCCATGGGCTAAGCTTTTTTTCTTGAACAATTGATTCCATTTAAATTCCTCCCTAAATAATATAAAATTCTTTTATGATATATTGCAAGGCATAAAAAAATGCCTCGTAGTTAAACTACCAAGGCACAATACAGGTACTGTATTATCCCTTGACAGCCTCACTGGACTGATTTAAAGGGTTATTTCAGCAATAGTTACTTTGTTAACTTTATCAACTTCCAT
>DGDX01000103.1:0-8985 GCA_002385665.1 Firmicutes bacterium UBA3941 | reverse complement strand
GTCTATCAAGGCGTCCATGGCAGCCCTGGCTGTTCTCCCAGTATATAGTACGTCATCCACCATTACTACTATTTTCCTATTAATATCAAAGGGGATGTCGGTGCTGTTAATAACGGGGTGTTCTGCCAATGTGGAAAGGTCATCCCTATATAGGGTAATATCCAGGATACCTACAGGGATTTCTACTCCCTCATACTCCTTTATCTTCTCTGCAAGACGGAAGGCCAGCGGCACCCCTCTGCGCTGAATTCCAACCAATACGACCCCTTGAACACCTTTATTTCGTTCGATAATTTCATGTGCAATTCTGGTTAGGGCTCGATTGATACCCGCTCCATCCATAATTTGGGCTTTTTCTAACATCTATATCACCTCATTAAAAAAACCTTACCAAAGGTAAGGCAACATGGACTGGAGACCATATATAAAGATCATATATTAGGCTCTAATATGTTTACCTTACCGGACTCACGGGACCAGCTTAAAGGTTTCATTTTTTAAAAGTATAGCATATCCTAAGCACCTTGTCTATAGTTAAATTAATATTTCTATGACATTTTTCGTAGATTTTCTATTAATTTATTAAAATATTCAGGGGGTGACGCTTCAAATTCCATATATTCTTTAGTTGTAGGATGTATTATACCCAGTATTTTTGCATGTAAGGCTTGTCCTTGCAATCTAAACTTCTGCTTCTTGGATCCATATATGGTATCTCCTACTATAGGATGCTTAATATGGGACATATGAACCCTTATTTGATGAGTCCTGCCTGTTTCTAAGCTTGCTTCTACAAGGGTAAATTCTCTAAACCTTTCCAAAACCCGAAAATGTGTAACAGCCTCGCGACTTCCCGGTCCGGTTGCAACCGTCATCTTTTTCCTATCCACTGGATGTCTTTTTATGGGGGCATCTATCGTGCCCTCATCTTCTATAATGTTATTTTCAACTATAGCCCAATAAACTCTTAAGGCTTTTCTCGCGGCAATTTGGGCAGCCAGATACCGATGGGCAGAATCATTCTTGGCTACAACAATAATACCAGATGTGTCCTTATCTAGGCGGTGGACGATCCCTGGCCTAATCTTACCATTTATACCAGATAAATGATTGCAGTGATAGAGCAGAGCATTTACCAGGGTACCTGAATAATTCCCAGGGGCCGGGTGGACTACCATGCCTTGCGGTTTATTGATTACAGCAATATCATTATCCTGATAGATGATATCTAGATCTATATCTTCCGGTTCTAAAGATATCGCCACGGGAGGTGGGATTGAAATCCTTATACACTCCCCCTCTTTCACCTTATAATTTGGTTTCACATTTTTATTGCTTATGGTTACTCTACCGTCTTTAATTAACTTCTGTATATAGGATCTTGACTCTCCAGGAATAGTCTCACTTAGAAAAACATCCAATCTTTTCCCATGATGTAAATGCTCTACGCTATATATTTCAATCCTTTCTTCTTGGTTTTTCAATTTATATAACCTCTTTCATAGGCTTATCAGCGATAAATAGGGTATAAATGGCTAGCAATAGAGTACCTGTAACCACAAAACAATCTGCTATATTGAAAACTGGAAAATCAATTAAGGTAAAGTGTAACATATCCACTACATACCCAAATTTAATCCTATCTATTAAATTTCCAATTGCTCCTCCCAGGATCATCGAAAGGCTAATCCTCAATAATGAGTCAACATTTGACTGGGTAAAGATATAGTAAACTATGCCTATACTAATGATAATGGTTAAAATAATAAAAAACCACCTCTGATTTTGTAGTATACCAAAGGCAGCACCCCTGTTTTCTACATAAGTAAGGCTAAAAATACCTTTAACGATTTCTATACTTCCAATATCTTTCAGATAGGTAATTGCATAGTATTTTGTAACTCTGTCTAATATAACTATTGCCACTACTATTAGTATTTGAAACATTTACATCCCCCTACATTATTACCCTATTCATTATTAGCATAACAATAAATATTACCCATCTCAGTTCGATTATCCATATTATAGCCATTTGACTCATTTATCTGACCTTTTATGATAACACTTAAACAGGCCAGGGAGTAGTCTTTCTTTCTCTCCGCAGCTTAATAAAATTCTTTTATAAGTGTGATCAGGAGCAATAATACTAAATGCTCAATTAATCAGTCTTGGGTAATTGCTTTCTATAGCCCTCGTTATCCACTGAGTCCACTACCTCACTCAATCCATCTCTTTCTTCACTGCCAATATAGGCATTTTCATAATCTATAAGGGAATTCACGCTAATATCTTGAGGGCCACTAGAGCTTCCATATCGCTGAACATCCTGCCATGTATCCTCTCCATCAAAGGCTACATTATCAGTATTATCAGTGAAGGTTCTCCCAAAAGGATACTCAAGATAGCTTTCTTCTATCGGTCGATCCTTATCTAAATCGCGAGCATCAGAATCAATGGATTCAGTATTTTGACATTCAATACATAATTTAGCTATAGGATGAGCATTTAGTCTCTCAAAGCCTATATTATTACCACAAAATTCACATATCCCGTAATCACCACTTTCTATTCTTTTCAGTGAGTCCTCTATCTGCCTTAAATAGCTTAAATTATGTTTTTCTAATGCATATTGCTTCTCTTTTTCAAAAAGCTCGCTGCCCTGATCCGCTGGATGATTATCATATGAGGATAATTCACCCAAATTTTCCTTTATATTGGTGTCTGCAATAAACTCCTGGTTTATCCTCAGTCTTTCAACCGCTATCTTTCTTTCTGATATAAGCTTCTCTTTTAAATAATTAATCTCTTGGTCCTTCATTGGATGACTCCTTTAAGCTTTTCTTATATGAGTATTCCCCCTTTTTTATTTATTAAAACGGAACCATCAGCAGTATCATAACATTTACTATCCATCAGCCCTTGGGCAGACTATCTTCATCTATCTCTTCATATGTTGGAATTTCCTGGTTTATCACTTCTAGTTGGGTCTCCAGTAGGCTTTTGAATCGAGTCTTGAAGACCTGAATCTGTTTTCTGTATTCATCAAACTCCCTTCTTATTTCAATCACCTTATCGTTTGCGTCCTGAATTATCTTTCTGGCTTTATTCTCCGCTTCATCTATTATTAAATCTGATCTCTTCTGTGCGGATTCCAGGACATCATTGGCCGCCCTCTGAGCAGTAACCAGGGTTTCCTTTAAGGTATTCTCCATGGTCTTATAATTACTAATTTGATCTGACAACATTCCCAGACGTTCCTTTAGCTCAATGTTTTCTTTATACAACCTTTCAAATTCTTCGATTATTTCATCTAAAAAACGGTCAACCTCTTCATCATCATATCCTCTAAAGGATCTTGTAAATTCTTTGTTATGTATATCCATAGGTGTCAATGCCATTTTAGACCCTCCTTTAATTCATTATTTTTGGCTAATCTATATGTAAAAATCAGTACGATATTATTAATAAAAAATAGATCCAATTTAGTTATTTCATAAATTTACAATAGCAGTGTTGCTGGAAATTAATTCATTTGTACTAGGTAGATAGTAAACACTTTATTAATTACCTTAAAAGCGAACTTAACAGGGTAGTTATAATAGATAATGTAAAGTACGCCAATAGGGGCGAAAAATCAATGGGTAACCCTGAGGTATTTAGTTTGCTCGTAAGAGCACGGAAAGGAGACACAATAGGTTCAACAAAACGGGCCAAAAAAGCCCTCACTGGATGCATCGGATCCAGAATCCAAGACAATAAGGAATTGAGAACAATGGCCCAGGATAAAATATTCAAAAACCAAATAACGCTATATACTAAATATCTGAAAACTTGATCATGCCCAAACAAACTGGTGCCTCCTAATCATCTGATTTTTTGCTTGATAAGGTAAAAAAGCTCTTCCCCTTTAATTCATCAGGTATATTCCCCACGATATCGACATTGCTAGGAGCCAATACGAAGATACCCCTTGACACCTTCTGAATAGTTCCATCCAGGGAATAGACGGCACCACTTATAAAATCTAGTACCCTTTGGGCTAAATCAGCATCGAGAGAATCTAGGTTAACTACAATAGGCTTTCGGTTTTTCAGGTTATCAATAATATTTTGTGTGTCATCAAAGGAAAGAGGCTGATAAACCACAACTTTAACATAGGAAGTTGTATGAATATTAACCACTTTTCCTTTTTTGCTCCGGGACAAAAAATTTGGTTCAATAAGTTTGTCGTCATCTTTATTTAGATCACTTTCTTCGGCTGTTTCTTCAACTTCCTCTAGTATATCCTCTTCCAATCCTATAATGTTCAATAGCTTGTTGAAAATCTTATTGGACATGATTATCCTCCTTTAAAATCTTTTGTGGTTTAGATATCTTGAAAAATGGCCCGACCAACACGAACCATATTGGCACCCTCTTCAATAGCGATCATATAGTCGTTGGACATTCCCATAGATAGGTATTCCATGTCTATGTGCTTGAAAGACTTATTTCGTAAATTTTCAAAGTGAATCCTTAAACGACGGAAGCATGTCCTGATAGCCTCTTCATCGGTAGTGTTAGGCCCAATACCCATTAAACCTTTAACCCTTATGTATGGATAGTCGGCCAATGCCTCTATAAAAGACTGCAAGTCCTCTTCATAGATGCCTGATTTGGTGCTTTCTTTTGGCAGATTAACCTGTACTAATACCTGTATTAGTCTATTGTTTAATTCTGCCCTTTTGTTGATCTCCTTCGCCAGAGAGATTCTATCCAAAGAATGTATTAGTTCTACTTTATCTATAATATATTTAACCTTATTGGTTTGTAAAGGCCCAATGAAATGCCAATCAACACTTTTTTCTAAAACCCTGTATTTACTCAACATTTCCTGTACTCTACTTTCACCAAATTGTGTGATCCCTGCTTTTACAGCCTCGGATATCATTTGTGTTGAGGCATTCTTACTGACAGCTATCACAGATATTTCCCCAGGATCTCTATTGACACTTAAGGCTGCTTTGCTTATTTTATCCTTCAATAATCGGATATTATCTGCAATAGACATTTAAATAAATCACTCCCGTTGTCATAAAGTATGGCTTATCAAAATTGATAGGCTACTAGCTAATTCATTAATATTTTATCGTTTGGCCCAAGAGCATCTGTTTCTTTTATCTTTGATATTATAGCCCATTCTTTATTCTTAGCTTGTACGTGAACTTCTATATATTGCACTTTTCCATTTAGGAGGATATTTACACCTGTCTTACCCTTTTTCTCAACAATGGCATTACTAGGTACCATAAGTCCTTGGGTTGCTGTACCAATCTCTACATGAAGATTTCGGATCCCTAGGATATTTTCAATACCTTCAGTCATTTCCAGGATGATCAGTGTAGAATCCGCTAGATGCTCTACCCTATACACCCTGCCTATCAGGGAATCCTCGGTGAACCCCGGCAATCGAATTTCCACCGAATCATTTTGTTTATATTGGACATTTTGATTGGATATAAAGGAAATAATATACCATCTATCAGAAATAACTACCTTAAACAAGGGTACACCAGCCATGGCTTCGCTATTAGTATACTCAGGAGCTTGATGCTCAATAATAGATAGGTACTGCTCAGGAGTAAGAAGATCTATGACATCTGGGTTTAACTGGTCTTCCAGACCATCTAATTTAAAGCTAACCAAACCAGTTTCAGGTGATATGATATCTACTTTCCATTCTTCCAAGATCTCTTCCATATCCCTTTCCTGTTTTAGCAAATGATCCAAATAATTATTCGACAGCTCCCGCTTGTCTAAAATATCCTTTCTCTTATTTAAGAGCTCCTTAAGCTGATATTCATACCTTCCCATTTCTGATATTGCCCCGTCAAGGGACATGTATTGAATAGCACGAAGTACTCCCTGTATATCTTTTTGGACTTTATCATAATCCTCATCCATTAGATCCTGTACCAGATTCTTATTTTGATAATCAGCTATCTTTTGTTTGATTTTGTACAGGTCTTCCATCATTGTCTTATTATAGTTTTCTTTGTAAAGTATAGCTACCAGATCATCCTTTTCTACCATCTCTCCATCCGAAATATGAAAATCCACTTTTCCATAGTTCGGTGAAAAATAAGATTTCTCTTCTCTTACGATAATGCCTTTACATTTATCCCAAATCATTATTTCCCCATACTGAGCCACATCGTATAAGGGAGGCTTTGATGTAATTTTGATAATAAAATATACAGCTATTAAGGTAATAACCAAGAAAACAAAGAACCTAAGTTTTACCCTCCTGCCTCCGATAACAATACCCCTTGCCATGTCCTACTCCACCTCTTCATATGACACTTAATATTTCTATATGAAAATAAAAAATCCTCCCAATTTATTAAAATACTTTGTAGGGAGTGAATTAATAATAAACGTAATTTGAAAAAGGCTGTAATAGGTATTACTATTATTTGGGGCAAATTGACTTTGTAATCTTGACATGGCTGCCATTTCCATCGAATTGGACTTTACTACATAGGGCATTAACCAGCATCAGGCCTCTGCCCCTTTCGGACAACTTAAAGATGTCGTCTCTTTGATAGCCCTGACACACACGTTTGTAGTCGAATCCCTGGCCTTCATCCTTAATAAGAATATCCAAAGTTGTTGGATTTACCTCCTCAATAGCTACATTGACTTTTTTGTTACAAAGGCCCTTGTTTCCATGAAAGATTCCATTGGATATTAGTTCATTTAAGATTAGTCGGAATTCATAATATTCATCTTCTTCTAATTTATTCCATTCCATAATACAAGCCATCATTTCATTTATTAGACCCCTAACGACAAAGGGGTTGTCGCCTATGATTTGCTTTTTAAAGAGCAACCTCATCAGTACTACCTCCATAGACCATATAATGAGCGAAAACACAACTATAATATCTGTACCACTTTTACGTATAAATAAAACAGCAAATACGCAAATTGGCTATGAATACAACAAGCTGATATGTTATATGGTCCTCTTTATATAGGATCTAAATCGTTCCAGAAGCCTCCGCTCCATCCGGGATATATACATTTGCGAAACACCAATTTCCTCGGCAATCTCTTTTTGGCTACGTTCATTATAGAAACGTTCGTATAGTACTTTTCGTTCTGTCTCCCCCAAACCGGCCATTATTTTTTCGATAATATCCCTGTCTTCAACCCGAGAGTAGTTCTTTTCCTCACGTCCAATCATGGCCATCAGATCTGTTTCATTATCCTCATCAATATAATAGTCCAGGGAGGCAGTATTGGTTAGGTAGCTAGATTCCATCAATTGTAATACCTCTTCCGAAGAGATATTTAAATATTGACCAATCTCTTCTATTTTAGGACTGCGGCCTAACTGGTTTGATAAATAGGTTCGGGCATCTTCAACCTTTTTAATCATTTCACCCTCTCTTCGAGGTAAACGTATAATCCTGCTTTTATCACGGAAATGATTTTTGATCTCTCCTATTATTGTTGGGGTCGCAAAGCTAGAAAACTTATAACCTCTATGGATATCGAACCTTTCAAGAGCCTTTATTAACGCCAATGAAGCAACCTGAAACAAATCATCATACTCTATTCCCCTATTTACAAACTTCTTCGCAATAATCTCCGCGATGTAGAGATAATGGTTTACCAACTCGTTTCTAAGTTCAATATCTCGGGTCTCACAATATTTACGAAGAAGTTCTTCCTTATCTTCAGTTTTTATTGTATCCTTTACCTGTCCACACATTAATCAATTAGACCCCCAGATTTTTATGCATTAATATGGCCTGTATTGTGCCATTATCTATTTTATATTCCACTTTATCCATCATAGAACCCAGAATATATTTGCCCAGTTGAGCTTGATCCAAATCATGAGTAGAAATATCGTTACTTTTCCAATTCCCCTCCCCCATTATTCTGATGCCTATTACCTTTGGTTCTAGGGAGAAACTAACTAATAGTTTATCAGGACTGGTTAGTTGATTGATAATCATTATAATTGCTTCAGCAACAGCCATCTTAATGTCTTCAATCTGATCCACATCAAAACCTATTCTAGTTGCCACAGCTGCGCTGGTTAGTCTGGTGATCATAACGTATTCTGGTTTGGCGGGAACAGACAATGTTATTAAATCACTGTTCATTGTTACCCACCTCTATAGTAAAAATTTTGTCCAAACCCGTAATCACGAAGATCTTCCTAATATATGGTTTCAAGTTTTGAATTTTAATTTCTCCGTCGTACTCCTTTACCCGTCGTAAGGCGCTGATTAACACACCTAATCCAGTACTGTCAATGTAGTTCAAGCCACCACAATCTAGGACAAAATTACCCGAGTGACGTTGTATTAATTGGTGTAGCCTTTCCTTGAATTCAGGTGCATTGTAGATATCAATTTCGCCGTCTAAGGATATGTACCATGTTTTAGTTGTAGCATCGAATCTTTCACCCAGTACCATATTAATTTCCCTCCCATTTATTACTCATACTATTTATCAAAGATAACATACACTTGTCCATCATCTGCGGTCTATATATTCATTAATTTTATACTTAGGCTAATAATCATATTATAACATAAAATCAAAAAAAATGTTTTATATTGAATATAATTGGCTGTATTGAGATAATATATTATAATACCCATAATGGCCGAATATTAACACCTCCAAGCCTTTGTCCGGATAGGTAAAGTAGTCGTTAAAAATAATCTTAAATCACGATAAAATAATTTTGCATTATTTCACTTGACAGTAATATTAAAATATTGTATAGTATTATTCGTCGCCCGAAATAATAGATCGGGGTGTGGCGCAGTTTGGAAGCGCACGTGCTTTGGGAGCATGGGGCCGGGGGTTCAAATCCCTCCACCCCGACCATATAAGAATTATCCTTATGTGGCCCCTTGGTCAAGTGGTTAAGACACCGCCCTTTCACGGCGGTAACGCTGTCTCTTATACACATCT
>DGDX01000019.1:5467-10776 GCA_002385665.1 Firmicutes bacterium UBA3941 | reverse complement strand
AGATGTGTATAAGAGACAGCTATGGCACTAACCACCCTATCCAAATAGGACATTAAAATGGTGCTATTGGAGTCCCTGGCGAGGGTAGCAATCTGGGAAACTTGCTTTTCTGTTGGATTATCCAGGGCCTTTAACTCAACTATATAGCCATCGTTGGTTTTCTTGTCCCGGCACTCGACAACCTCGAATTCCCAACCCTCATTAGAGGTAAGTACTTCACCTGGGAAAAAGGATATTGGCATGCTGAAAATATATGAACCCCTATAGGATACCAAGTAGACGCATTCTATCTTATGAAACTTTTTAATCTTGATATCCAATATATCCATATGCATCATCAGCTCGCGGATTACTTTCTTCTTATCCCTTACATCCACGAGATCCGGGTTTGCAAATTCGATTCTATTAACCTCCCGGTTTGGATCTTCCTCAAGTTCCGCCAGCTTGTAAAGATCGGATCTTAGCAGCCTATAATCCCCCCATCCCCTGGGCTTTCGAAGGCCGAAGCTGTCCCGGGGCGTATTTTTTAATATTTCATATACAAAGTCCACATATTCCCTTCGATTTAAAGGTGCTAATATGGTGACCAGGCCCCGTCTGTAGATGCCAGCCTTGCGAGCATTCTTTAGCATGACATGCTTCCTTAAAAGACTCTTCAAATCAAAATACTTAAGGTAGGTATTGAAAAATTCCCTTATATTGGCCAGGCTATCGAAATATTTACGATGTCCTACACTATCAATAGTGGTTAACCGACCGGTTTTTGGGTTGATGTCTATCTGTGGAATATTAAGGGTATCAAAAATTAGGTCGATTACTCTGACATCGTCGGTCTTTACTTTTGTGCTGTAGTAAGAATACAATCCAGCCAAGGTCTTGTTATTAAGAAATTTGAATTTTACTGAATCAAAGTCCTTTGAGCCCATCAGCCGGGGGTGGAAAATACCCATTTCTACGGCGGCTTTCATTATGATCTCGCGTTGCACCTTCAAGGGGACACTCTCCCAGCGACATACACTGGAATTTGCAATCATTTCTATCCATTCGTTTGTAGTCAGCCTATCAATCCCAAGTTCGTTACACATGAACTGTACTACCGGGATATCCTCCTGATCCCTTATTTTTGAGCTGTAGTGATAGTAGAGTCCACCTAAGGTCTTGCCGTTTAAGAATTTAAATCTGGTGTTACAAAAATCCTTATATCCCATAAGCCTGGGATTTTCTAAACCCAACTCTCTTGCTGCTGATATTATTATAGCCTTCTTTATATCGTTGGGCATAGATTCCCAGGGAATCTTTATATCCGATTCCTTAAGGAGCTGAAACCATTCTTCCATCGATAGGGGCGAAATGCCACAGATGCCGCAAATATAGGAAACAGTATCCATTCCCACCTTGGTAGCTTTTTGGGCATATGAGGCATGAAGGCCGGCTAGAGTCTTATTGTTTAAAAATGCAGTAGGAGTATTCAAATCCTCGTGTTTTAGGAGTCGCGGATTACTCTTGCCCATCTCCCTGGCTTTTTCCTGGAGGATGCGCCCTATATAGGGCTCGGGTACGGATTCCCACTTAAAATTCTGTTGGTTAGAAATTAAGCTTATCCATTCGTCGTAGCTCAGCTCCGGTACTCCATATACATCGCAGATATAGTCTATACTGCTTATTCCTCCCCGATCCAGCTTAAAGAATCTTGATGCAAAACTATAAAGGTTCATGCCTTTCAAAAAAGGGATGCTGATTTTGAGATCGTCTGTCGACATCATTCTGGGATTATCATAGCCTAACATTTTTGCAACCCGAAACAGTATATTTCGAATAATGTCGTGGGGTACCACATCCCAAAAGATACTGATAGATGGGTCGGTTATATAAGATATCCAATCCTCCTCTGTAATTTCTATATCCAGATCCTTACACATGTTTATTATGGTGCTACCCCTGATGTCATCGTATTTGTTTTTATAGTAATTGTAAAATCCGGTAAGGGTACGGCCATTTAGGAAGTTAAACCTATGGGAAAAGTTTTCATGCCTAAAGAAAATGGGATGGGCATAATTTAGCTCATCACAGGCTTTTATCAGGATTGCTCTCTTTGCAATCCGTGGAATATTTTTCCATGAAAAAATATTATTGTTGCTGATAAAGGTAATCCATTCGTCAACGCTTACCTCTGGTATACCCAGTTCATCACAAACATTGACCAATATATGCACACCTTTTTTTCTTGGAAAATTGTTTTTATAATACGAATAGAGGCCATTTAAGGGATGGCCATCAAGAAATTTAAAGCGGTGCTTCTCCAGATCCTTTGATGCTATGAAACGCGGGTTGGGAAGGCCTAATTCCTTAGCTACCATCTGCAGTAACAGGGCGTGCACCCTCTTACTTACTTTGCCCCACAAAAAAGAAGGAGGGCGTGAAGTCCTATCCTTTCTAGTCAATATCTCTATAACCTCATCTATATCATCAAACATTTGGGTTTGCTCTACCGACAAAAAACTCAAAAGTGTTTCTCCTCTCATATTCGAACTTTTTATTACCATACATACTACCCAGCTATATTGGTGACGTCATAATAGAAAAACCAATAAAAAATTTAGTAGGGAAGTTTTACTAATGTATTCTTCTTAACCAAAAAACAATGTATATCAATAGGGAAGTTAAGCATTTCCAATTGGTAATGCTATAATACGAACAACTTCGGTTTATTGATTTTTTATATGGCTGGCTACATTTTCAATTTGTATAATAGATTAAGCTAGGGATAATGCTGACAATTTAGATCTTTTGTAACCCCCATAGGGCATTTTTTACTTTATCCAACAAAAACACTCAATAATCGCAAATACAAATACCCATTCAATATTATATACCAAACTGTAATTTTTAAAATTCAAAGAATGAATAAAGATTCAGGTGTATTTTTGTATATTTTTTTTAGGAACCTATAGGTACAGTACACTATACTGATCATTTCTCTACTGGTAGATTATACTTTAGTGCAACGGGCTAAAGCAAAAAAAAATGGAAATTACCCTATAAATATGATATTCTAAGAACATGAAAAAAACGAAGGTAAATTGGAATTTATAAAGAAGAAGTGATGATATTGTTAAGTAATCCTATGGAGAGGATAACCTTGGGTGAGAATGAAAAAAATGTCGTATCGGTAAGCCTTTTAAATGTGGCTCGCATGGTTTCGACAGCCGTTGACCTATTGGAATATGGTGTCTATCGTCATGGAGAAAGAGTTGCCTATATTGCTTATCGAATTTTTAAAGAGATGTTTCCGGGCAAGGAAACCTTACCTATAGTTTTGGCCGGCTTACTTCATGACATCGGTATCGACACCGAGGAATTAAAGAGAGAAGCAAGAAATTTTATTTTAGAGGATTATATAATAACCAAACATAGTAGAGAAGGAGAGAAACTCCTGAATAAGGTGGATTTATTGAGGGGCATCAAACCATTTGTGAGACACCATCATACAAGGTATAAGGATATAGGCAGGTTTGTAAGCGAAGTCGTTCCCATAGAAGCCCAGATAATATGTTTGGCGGACAGGATAGAGGTATTGATAGATCAAAACCAATATATCCTTACCCAGAAGGAAAGGATAGAGAGTAAAATCAAAGATTTTTCTGGTGTCATGTTCAATCCCGAAATAGTACGTACATTTTTTGATCTGTCAAATAGGGAATCATTTTGGTTGGATATTGATAACCAATATATGTTAGGCAAGTTATGGTTAGAGGGTTTTGACGACTATAGAACAGCGGTTGAAAAGGACATACGACAGCTAGCCGAGTTATGCGCCAGTATAGTGGATAGAAAGAGTTCATTTACCCATATTCATTCTAAAAGAGTAGCCTCTATTGCGAGAAAACTGGGAGAAAAATTGAATATGGGGCAGGAAGACCTGTTCCTGCTGGAAATGGCGGGGGAACTCCATGATATAGGAAAATTGTCTATTCCTTTATCCATTCTCCATAAAAAAGGTGATTTAACTGCTGATGAATATAGAATTATTAGGCAGCATACTTATTATACCTATTATTTAATCGACCGATTGGATATGATGGATAAGGTACGGGACTGGGCGGCTTTTCATCATGAGAAGCTGGACGGTAGCGGTTATCCCTTCCATTTAAAGGGCGACGAGTTGGATCTGGGCTCCAGGATTATGGCATTAGCCGATATAACCACAGCCCTGTCAGAGGACAGACCCTATAGAAAAGCTTTATCTAAAGAAGAGATAATGGACATACTGTGGACGCAGGTCAGAGATAATAAGGTTGATGGAGATGTGGTTAGAACCTTGGAGAAGAACTTTGACTATATAGTATTACAATAAAACCAGGCTTATAGCCGAATTTTAGGGGGATTGTTATGCCTAATAGAGTAAGGCGGGTTATTTTAGAAAAGAAAGTCCAATACAATATAGAAGCCGAGAACATGTACCAAGACCTTAAAAAGAACTTAAGGGTAGGTGGGTTGGATTCCGTTCGTCTAGCATACAGCTATGATATAATGGGATTATCCCAAGAGGAGTTTGATAAGGTCAGTAGTATTATTTTTCGACCTACCCATGCCGAATCGGTCTATCATGAACAATTACCTATAGATCAGGGGGACAAGGTCCTGGCGATTCAATATCTTCCGGGTCAGTTCGATCAAAGAGCTTATGCAACAGCAAAATCTATCCAGGTTATAACCTTGGGTGATCTTCCCCTGGTCAGGACTGCTAAAATAGTGGTATTGAAAGGGCAGCTGGACGAAGCCGACTACAATAGGGTTATCAATTATATAGTCAATCCAGTGGAATCAAGATTGATACCCATGGAGAAGCCTATAACTTTGGAAGAAGAATACCAAATCCCCTGGGAAGTAGATATAATCCATGGGTTTATAGATGCTTCGCATGAGGGGTTAGAGAGGCTGATGGCTGAGTTAAGGCTTGCCATGGACATGGATGACCTAATCTTCTGCCAGAAATACTTTAAGGATCAGGAGAAGAGGGACCCTACCATAACCGAGTTACGCATGATAGATACCTATTGGTCGGACCATTGCAGGCATACCACCTTTTTGACCAGACTGGAAGATGTGGATTTTGAGGAAGGGTTTGCCAGTGAAAAGATTCGTCCTATTTTTGATGCGTACAGGAATTCCAGGAAATATGTGTACGGGAATGAAGGCAGGGACATATGCCTCATGGACATTGCAACCATGGCAATGAAAGAGATAAAAAAACGAGGTATGCTGGAAGACCTGGATGAATCCGAAGAAATCAATGCATGCAGTATAGC
>DGDX01000019.1:0-5259 GCA_002385665.1 Firmicutes bacterium UBA3941 | reverse complement strand
AATGAAACTCACAACCATCCCACAGAGATAGAGCCCTTTGGCGGTGCATCTACCTGTCTTGGAGGTGCTATCAGGGATCCCCTGTCAGGGAGGTCCTATGTATATCAGGCGATGAGGATAAGCGGAAGTGGCGATCCAAGAACCGATATACATAAGACTTTGGAGGGCAAGCTCCCTCAACTAAAGATTACCAGTGGAGCTGCTGCGGGCTATAGCTCGTACGGAAACCAGATCGGTATACCTGCAGGCCAGATAGTAGAAATTTATGATCCCGGATATGTGGCAAAACGTATGGAGTTGGGGGCTGTAATAGCCGCTGCCCCCAGAAAAAACGTGGTACGGGATATACCCAAACCAGGCGATGTTGTTATACTGGTAGGCGGTAGAACCGGAAGAGACGGTTGTGGCGGAGCTACTGGATCATCGAAAGCTCATACCGAAGAATCGATGGAGTTGAGTGGGGCTGAGGTGCAAAAAGGGAACCCTGCCGAAGAAAGAAAAATTCAACGACTTTTTAGGAATCCCCGGGTAAGCACCATGATAAAGCGATGCAACGACTTTGGAGCCGGAGGAGTATCGGTGGCAATAGGGGAGCTGGCCCCCGGACTATATATAGACCTGGATTCGGTCCCCCAAAAATACCAGGGACTGGACGGCACGGAAATCGCTATCTCTGAATCCCAGGAGCGAATGGCCGTTGTAGTGGACAAGGCAAATGAGGCCGATTTTATAGCCGCTGCCAGGGAGGAGAACTTAGAGGCTACTCCCGTCGCTTGGGTCACCGAGGAAGCCAGGCTAAGAATGGCATGGAAGGGCAATATAATTTTAGATATAAGCAGGGATTTTTTGGATAGCAATGGGGCACCCAAGAGCAACCCCGTTAAGGTGACTTCTCCCGATATGGAGAGACTGCCCTTTTCTGGGACAGAAGATGTCAAGGAGAATGCCCCTTACCAAGAGGAGGATATAGAGAAAATCTGGCTTGACATGCTCAAGGATCTTAATATCTGTAGTCAAAGGGGACTTATAGAGCGCTTTGACAGTACCGTTGGCGGGGGAACAGTACTAATGCCCCTCGGTGGTAAATATCAGCTGACTCCGGCAGAGGGAATGGTTGCTAAGCTACCGGTCTTGGATGGTGATACCACTACCGGTACCATCATGGCCTTTGGTTTTAACCCCAAAATTTCTAAATGGAGCCCTTTTCATGGGGCGGTTTATGCAATAATAGAAGCCGTTGCCAAGGTTACGGCAATAGGCGGAGATTATAGAAAGATGAGGTTGTCCCTCCAGGAATACTTTGAAAGGCTCGATAGGGATCCCCAGAGATGGGGGAAACCTTTTAGCGCACTTCTGGGAGCTTATTATGCACAGATGGCTTTAAGGATTCCGGCTATAGGGGGTAAGGACAGCATGTCGGGTACTTTTAACGATTTATCGGTACCACCTACCCTGGTAGCCTTTGGCGTAGCCGCCTTTGATATAAGGAATACTGTTTCACCTGAATTCAAGGAGAGAGGCACCCAGGTAGTCTTAGTACCCTTACATAAGGATCAATGGGGCCTCCCGGACTTTGATGTACTTGAGAGAAATTATGTAAGAATTCACCAATTGATACAAGAAGGTAGGATTTTGTCGGCCCATAGCGTGAGAGCAGGCGGAATAGCTGAGGCTATTAGTAAGATGGCCTTCGGTAATGGGATCGGCTTTAGATTTTATGATGGAATTTCCAAGGACAAGCTATTTAGTCCGGATTATGGCTCGATTATTTTAGAGATAAAGAAGGGACAGAATCTCGAGGAGATATTCCATGGAGTTAACTTTATAAAACTGGGTCAAACTCAGGAAGACCCCCTTATAGCCTATGGCGCTCTTCATATAAAGCTGTCCAAGGCTTTAGACGCCTGGGAGGAGACCCTGGAGAAGGTATTTCCTACAAAGTCCTCACAACAGGTTGAGTGGCAGGAACCGGTCAGCTATACTGGAGGGATGAAAATAGCGGCTGGAAGGAAAATAGCAAAACCAAGGATCTTCATCCCCATATTCCTGGGTACTGCATCTGAATACGACCTTACAAAAGCTTTTGAAGTGGCAGGGGGACTGGTAGAAACTCTGGTATTTAGGGATCTGACTCCTCAAGAGATACGAGATTCCATAGCCCAAATAAGTCAGTCAATAAAGAACTCACAGATTCTGGTGATACCGGGTGGAATTAGTATTGGCGATGAGCCTGAGAAAACGGGACAGATTGGAACTGCAATTCTAAAGGCTCCACAAATACAGGATGCAATCAAGGAGCACCTGGAAGTAAATGATGGTCTTATATTAGGGCTGGGCGGCGGATTCGAAACACTGCTAAACTTGAACCTGATATCCGATTCTCCAATAGATTTGATCCTCAACCCAACTGGTTTTCATATGTCCCGGATAGTGGAGACCAAGGTCACATCCAATTTATCTCCTTGGTTTATGGATGCCAGAGTAGGAGATACATATACGACCATAGTGTCCCACAGAGAGGGTCAATTGGTGGCAGATGCAAGTACCATTAAGGAATTGGAAGATGAAGGGCAGATAGCCACCCAGTTTGTACCGTCAGGGGATAGCCCCATCAGCGGTATTGAAGGTCTGACCAGTAAAGATGGCAGGGTATTGGGTAGGCTTGGATATTCGGAACGGTTTACCCGAAATGTGGCGGTTAATGTACCCGATCTAAATGTATATGATATATTCAAAGCAGGAGTGTCCTATTATAGATAATGAAGTGACACAAATAGAAATTGACCATATGGGAAAGGGCGACTTTAATAGTCGCCCCCATTGCTTATACTAAACTAACTAGACCTTATATACCTCCACATGCTTGCGAAGCTCCAGGGATAGTTGATTTAAATTTCTGGAGGATGCTACCATCTTTGCTATTGAATTTTTCTGTTCCTGGGTGGCGGCGGCAATCTCCTGGCTGGCTGCAGCCGCTTCTTCTGATACAGCGGATATGTTTTGCATGGCGTAGGTAACATCATCCTTGTCCTTTTCCATAATAGCGATGGATTCGCTGATATCATTTATACGATTTATGATGTTTTCGATATTAGTTGCTATAATATTAAAGGTTTTAGCAGTATTATCTACGGCATCTGTCTGTTCTGCTACCACCTCGTCCATGGTATCCATCATGGCAAATGCGGTATCAGCCTCTTTAAGTATCCCTTCCATGATCTCTTCTACATGCTCAGTAGACTGCTTGCTACTGTCCGCCAGCTTACGAACTTCGTCTGCTACAACGGCAAAGCCTCTGCCCGCTTCACCTGCCCTGGCTGCCTCAATGGCAGCGTTCAAGGCCAAAAGGTTGGTTTGCTCAGCGATGGTGTTGATAGTAGTAACAAACTCGCCTATGCTCTGGGATTTCTCTACAAAGGATCTAATAAACTGGGATACTTCTTCAGCAGTCCGGGCACTTCTTATATTAGCCCTTTTAAGGGTTTCAACAGCCCTAATGCCTTGGGTATTCAATTCCCGCATATTCTCAGAGTCATCAGCTACGTTTGTAGTATTTTCATGTACCAAATGAATTTGTTGGGAGAGGAGGGTGATGAGATTAACCGCTTTCTCTGCTTCGCTGGCTTGTTCAGAAGCACCATGTGCTATGTCGTCCATGGTAGCGGATATATCATCCATAGTGGCGTTTATCCCTTCGGAGTTGGTATTTAGTATTTCTGAAGCTTGTACCAATTCCAAAGAAATAGTCTTGAGTGAACCCAGGATGGCTCTGAGTTCTTCCATCATATTGTTGAAGCTGGTTGATACGGATTCCAAGCCCTGAAATTCATTAAGATCCAGGCTCTGGTTCAGATCCCTGTTCTTTACACGCTGCATTATGTATACAACTGAATCCAGCTTTCCTTTTGCCTCACTTACCAAAATATAGGTTATGAGTTCAATTGCAACGGCCAGAATAACAACAATGATTGCAAATTCATAGAATTTCAACCCTAATACCAGGGTTATTAGCGCGCTGAATATCAAGGCAAAAATACCTGCTGTAATGAAAGGGTTGGCGATGAGAAATCGTAATCTTTTCCGAATGAACTCATTTATTACTTCCATGAAAGATCCTCCCCAAAAATAATAATATTTACCATATTATATCATGTTTTTTATGGACTGCAATGAAAAACGCGAATATTGACGAACACAATAGCCACTTAAGTGTGATATACTAATAGTCAGGTGTTTAATTACATGTATTGAAAAAACGGGGTTCAGCAATTTGTAAAGGAAGTGAACAGGTCTATGACCCTAAAAAATCGCGATATAGATATGTGTAATGGACCGCTGTTTAAGAAGATGATTTTATTCGCCTTGCCTATTATGGCCATGAACCTATTACAGCTCTTATTCAATGCAGCGGACATGATTGTAGTCGGACGTTTTTCAGGCAGGGAAGCCCTGGCAGCGGTGGGTGCCACAGGTGCCCTGATTAATCTAATTATAAACTTGTTTATGGGTTTATCGGTTGGTACCAGCGTTGTTGTAGCTCAGGATTATGGCGCTCATAAATACGATGATGTTAGCAAATCCGTACACACTTCAATTTCTATCAGTGTAATAGGCGGATTGATTGTAATGATAATTGGTCTTGTCTTTTGTAGGCCTTTATTGATAATGATGGGTACACCGGATGATATTATTGATCTATCCATACTGTATATGAGGATATATTTTCTTGGTATGCCCGCCAGCATGGTCTATAATTTTGGTGCGGCGATTCTGCGCGCTGTTGGAGACAGTCGTCGTCCCATGTATTATCTTACTATCGCCGGTATCGTAAATGTAATTTTTAATCTGTTTTTTGTTATAGTTTTTGGTATGGGAGTTGCCGGTGTAGCATGGTCAACGGTTATCTCCCAATATCTCTCCATGTTACTTATAATGACTTGTCTTTACAGAAGTCACGGAGCAATATGTTTCGTTCCTCGCGAGATACAGATAAACTGGGGGAAATTTAAGGATATAGTTAAGATTGGTTTACCTGCAGGGTTGCAGGGATCATTGTTTTCCATTTCAAATGTGCTTATCCAATCAGCGGTTAATTCCTTTGGTTCAACTCTGATAGCCGCCAACTCTGCATCTGGGAATGTAGAAGGTCTTATCGGTACTACCATGAATTCCTATTATAATGCGGCCATTACCTTTACAGGACAGAATATGGGGGCAAAGAAATATGACAGGATAGACACCTGTCTCTTATACACATCT
>DGDX01000122.1:58110-62535 GCA_002385665.1 Firmicutes bacterium UBA3941 | reverse complement strand
TCTATCATAAATAAAACTCCCCTTTCTTATATTACAAACCGGGCTATAGGCGGAAATGCACCAAGTAAATATCTGGAGTTTTTGGAGAGAGATCGAAATATAAGTGCTGATGCTTTGGATGAGATTTTAAAAACTCACTTAATCGATGTTGATGCTATAAGATCTGATAACTTTGAAGACTTTTTCGAAAAAAGAAAACAGGCCTTATATAAAAAAATACAAAGAGCAATGGGTCAATAGTAGCTTTGCTTATCTATTGGTAGAGGGAATAATTATGAGAGGAAAACTGACTCTATGGCTTTACATTCTTGTCATTAATACAATTGCTTTTATCATGATGGGAATGGACAAATCAAAATCTAGGAAGGGAGCATGGAGGATATCCGAACGTACTCTTTTCAATGTAGCGTTTATAGGAGGTTCCGTAGGCATATTGGGAGGAATGTATATATTTCGTCACAAGACTAAGCACGTAAAGTTCAAATGGGGTATACCTCTAGTAGTAGCTATACAAGGTATACTATTACTATGGATACTTAATATTTGAATATGGTTACCTTGCTTAACGATTTCTTTGAAGACAGAATAAAAAGTTTCTATAATAAAGGAATAAATAAATAGAGGCTATTGATAAAGAAAATGAAAACATTTTCTTTATCAATAGCCCTTTCTGATAGGTCCTTTGAAAATATAAAACCCTATTAATAATTATTTCCATAAATAGGAATATTATTTGTGATTTTATCTTATTATCTGTCCTGTTCCCTAATCTCCACTCTGCGGATTTTACCGCTGATGGTTTTTGGGAGCTCGTCCACAAAATCGATAATCCGAGGATACTTGTAGGGGGCGGTTACCCTCTTTACATGATCCTGTAGCTCTTTTTTCAGATCGTCACTTGCCTTATATCCCTTTGCCAGGACTACTGTTGCCTTTACCACCTGGCCCCGGATCTCATCGGGGACCGCAGTGATGGCACATTCCAACACGGCAGGGTGTTCAATAAGGGCGCTTTCTACTTCGAATGGCCCGATCTTGTATCCGGAGCTCTTGATTACATCGTCGGCTCTGCCCACAAACCAATAATATCCGTCTTCATCCCGCCATGCCATATCGCCGGTATAATAGATACCGTCCTTCCATACCTCAGCAGTTTTTTCCTCATCCCTGTAGTAGCCATCGAACATCCCAACGGGCTTTCGCTTATCCGTACGGATGATAATTTGCCCCTCCTCACCTATACCACAGGAATTGCCCTCCTCGTCAATGATATCTACATCGTATCCCGGAGCAGGCTTTCCCATGGATCCGGGCTTGGGTTTCATCCAGGGGAAGGTAGCAACGGTTATGGTCAGTTCTGTTTGACCATACCCTTCCATCAGCTTGATACCGGTGGCATTGTAGAACTGGTGGTAGACCTCGGGATTGAGGGGTTCGCCGGCCACTACACAATATTTTAAGGAATCCAAATTGTATTTGGAGATGTCCTCTTGTATGAGGAACCTATATATGGTAGGTGGGGCACAGAAGGTAGTTATCTTGAATTTCTCTATGGTTTCCAGCATCTTCTGGGGATTGAATCGTTCGTAATCGTATACGAATATGGCGCTGCCACTGATCCATTGGCCATAGATCTTACCCCACATGGCCTTGGCCCATCCTGTATCAGCAATAGTTAAGTGAAGTCCGCCGTCTATAACATTTTGCCAATACTTGGCAGTCAAGATGTGGCCTAGTGGATATGTGAAATTGTGCTGCACCATCTTTGGGTAACCGGTGGTTCCGGATGTAAAGTATAATAAGGAGATATCATCGTTAGAGGTTCCTGATTCTCCTACAGGTTTATGGAATACGTTACTAGCACTTTCCAGCCCGGAGTCAAAGTCCAGCCAACCTTCACGGGAGCCACCTACTAGCACCTTGGTTTTCAAGGAGGGGGACTTCTCTTCAGAAGCCTCAATATGGTTTATAACCTGGTCTTCATTAACGGCTACAATCATCTTTATATCAGCCGCGTTGTTTCTGTATATAATATCCTTGCTGGTCAGGAGATGGGTGGCAGGAATACTTATGGCCCCCAGCTTGTGTAAAGCCAGCAGGCAGAACCAGAATTCATACCTTCTTTTGAGGATGAGCATAACGGGATCTCCCTTTTTTATGCCTGCGTCCCTAAAGAAATTGGCAGCTTTATCGCTGTAATATTTGAGATCTTTAAAATTAAAGATCTTTGTCTCCCCGTTATCGTCATACCACACTATGGCGGTTTTATCCGGTTTTATTTGGGCCAGGTGATCCACCACATCATAGGCAAAATTGAAGTTATCGGGTACCTTCACACTAAAATTATTCCAAAAATCCTGGTACGAATTGAATTCATTACTTACAAAATCCTTTAGCATGGACATAGGTCCTCCTTTACATGATGATTGCAAGAAATTTAGCGGGTTTATTGTTCAAAGCTTTCATGCCATGTTTGCTGTTGGAATCATAGAAAACGCAATCTCCTTCTTCCAGTATTAATTCATGGCCGTCTATGCTGATCATGAGCGTACCTTCCAGCACATAGTTGAACTCCTGACCCAGGTGGGAATTCTGAGCGATGGGGGCATCCGATGAATCGGGTTCTACCGTAACTAAAAAGGGTTCTGCCTTCTTATGGGCAAAATTATAGGCGAGACTTTGATAGGCATATTCCTTACGCCTGTTCACCTTAATGCCCTCTCCCTTTCGAACCAGAGAATACAATCTCAGCTTAGGCTCGTCTCCCGTCAAAATGGCCGTTAATTCAACATTAAAAAGGTTTGCAATCCCGTAGAGAATACTTACCGGAATATCTGTTTCTCCATCTTCGTATTGGCGATATGTGTCGACATCTAGGTTTAACTGCTCGGCCAACTCCTCTTGAGTTAGTTCATGTATTTCTCTCAATTCCCTTATCCGCATTGCGATCTGTTTAATCTGTTCTGACATTTATATTCCCCCTCAGATTAATAGGTTTGATTAATAATCTATAATAAACAGCCGATTAATTAATTTTTATATGATAGGCTTATCCCATCTAAGGCCTAATGTTAACAGTATATAGAAGTGGGTGGTAAAAATCAAGGCATTAAATATGAGCCCTATCTAGTTGGATAGGGCTCAGTGTAAATTAGATATTTATAGGTGTGCTACGTCTTTAACCTTTATTTTCATTCTTGTATGAATCAAAGATCCTGATGAGTAGTTCATCTATTTCATACTGGAGATTGCTTATCTGCTCCTGAAGTCCTCCCTCAATCTTCTTTAGTTCTTCGAGGTATTCTTCTCTTTCAGCAAGGGCGGCTTCAAGAAGACTTACACTTATTCTTTTCATAATGACCGTCCCCCTTTTTTTGTTAGCTATTAATACCCTTAATCTAAATAGCTAAACATCAATCCATATATTTTTATGCGTATGGGTATGATTCTATGAGCAGATTGTAATTACAATCTCAAAGGGTTTCACATGGTATATTGATTATGGTGTACTTTAGTGATAATATCTATTTAACCTGTCCAAGGGGGAGTATTTGTGAAAAAGAAGAAGTGGACCTTGCTGTATATAGTTTTGAATATATTTATTATTACCCTAATAGGAATTTTAGACCCCGAGATTAAGGATATAGGTAAGTTATTCCATGGTGTCAGGTTTAACTGGATTATGGCTGGTGTGGCCTCGATGGTCCTATTTTGGATAATGGATGGGATTATTTTAAACTATGGAGTCAAGGTAATATGCAAGGCTAATTCCTTCTGGGATTGTCTCAAAGTTTCCCTTATTGGACAGTACTATAATGCGGTCACTCCTTTTGCAAGCGGTGGTCAGCCTGCCCAGGTTTATTATATGGGTAAATTTGGAGTTCCTGGTGGCTCAGCCAGTTCTATCCTTATGGTTAAGTTTCTGATTTATCAGGTGGTGCTATCCCTGTATTCTGTAGCCGCATTTATCTGGAAGGGTATAACCATATACAACCATAATCGCTGGATTTTTTGGTTTTCCGTCCTCGGATTTGTAATCAACGCGGGAGCAGTTTTCCTGTTGCTCGCCCTATCTTTTAACAAGGGCTTTGTAGAGAAATTGGTTTTCAAGACCATCGATATACTGGGCATTATTCGGCTAATAAAGGATCCCAATGCGACCAAGACCAGGCTTATGTCCCATGTAGAAGATTTTCACAGGGGTATTAAGCTAATGCAGGGAAATGCTAAGGCTATGTTGATTCTGTGCTTGATGACGGCGATCCAATTAATTTCTTTTCTTAGTATTACCTTCTTTATCTATAGATCCTTGGGATTGCAGGGGGAGAGATGGGTTAATATGGTTGCCGTACAATCGCTTCTTTATCTGGCCGTATCCTTTGTGCCGTCTCCAGGGTCCATGGGAGCATCGGAAACGGGGTATAT
>DGDX01000122.1:2345-57883 GCA_002385665.1 Firmicutes bacterium UBA3941 | reverse complement strand
ATTTGGAGGACTATAAGCTACTATTTAAATATTCTAGTAGGGGTTAACATAATATTGTTTGATGGTCTCAAGCAAATCGTTTCCCATGATTTTCCCAATTAGTTAACAGATCGGTCCCTTTTAAAAAATGAGACTAGCATATACTATAAATGCATGTGTTTTATGACAGGCCTCAAATGGTATATATATTTACTTCGGATCAAAACTGGATCTTTTTCATTAGGAGGCGATGATAATAGAAGCTTTGCTAGTAGTTTTTGGAGGGACGGGTGATCTGGCTCACAGAAAGCTTTATCCTGCTGTCTACAATTTATACCTTTCTGGGTTATTACCGGAAAACTTTGCTCTGGTATCTGTGGGTAGGAGGGATAAGTCTATCCAAGAGTTTCGCTCCCAAGCTATGGAATCCATAAAGGAACACTCAAGAAACAAGGTCGAGGATATAGATAAATTGGAAAAGATACTCACTCGATTCTATTACTATAAAAAGGACTTCTACGATTCCCAGGGGTATGAAAGGCTGGGAGAATTTTTAAATGAATTGGATGAAAGATATGGGACCCGGGGTAACAGGGTCTTTTATCTCGCTGTTGCACCGGAGCACTTTGGTCCCATAGTTGAAAGGATTCATTCTGCCGGTCTGGTACCTAACGGAAAGGAATCCTGGCAGAGGGTTGTGATAGAAAAACCTTTTGGCAAGGATCTGGAATCGGCTGCCAGACTCAACGAGGAAATAACAAGGGTCTTTAATGAAGAACACATATACAGGATCGATCATTATCTTGGCAAGGAGATGCTCCAAAACATAATGGTTATTCGTTTTGCAAATACCCTTTTTGAGCCCCTATGGAACAATAAGCATATAGATCATATACAGATAACATCCTGTGAAACCATAGGGATTGAAAACAGGGGCGGGTACTATGAGGGTTCCGGGGCATTAAGAGATATGATGCAGAACCACATGTTGCAACTACTCATGTTAACCGCCATGGAGCCACCGGTTAACCTGGATACCGAATCCATTCGGGACGAAAAGGTCAAGGTCTTAAAGGCTCTATCACCTATGGCGCCAGAGGAAGTAGCCAGAAACGTTGTCAGGGGCCAGTATGGAGAAGGGGTGGATCCGGACAGCGGCAGTAGAGCAATAGGGTACCGCCAGGAGGATAGGGTTTCTCAAGATTCAAATACGGAAACTTATGTGAGCATGAAGTTAATGGTTAACAATATTAGATGGGCCGGGGTACCCTTTTACCTAAGGACTGGGAAAAGGCTTCCCTGCAAGACAACGGAGATAGCCATAGAGTTTTCTAAACCGCCGGAGGTTTTATATTTCAAAGAATTTGAAAATCTTCAATCCAACCTGCTGGTGATAAAAATACAACCCAGGGAGGGTGCCTTTCTACAGTTCAATGCAAAAAAACCGGGGGCGCGCAGTGAAATTATTCCGGTGGCAATGGATTTTTGCCAGAATTGTGCCATTGATTCGGTTTCGGCAGACGCTTATGAAAGGCTGCTCTATGATGTCTTAAGGGGTGATTCCACCCTTTTTACAAGGTGGGATGAGGTTGAGCACTCCTGGAGATTCATCGATAGCATAGCAGAAGCCTGGGATAAAGTTCCGCCGAGTTTCCCCAATTACAGCGCAGGGAGTTGGGGCCCGGATGAAGCAAGAGAGCTAATAGAAAGAGACGGAAGAATATGGAGGGATGTCTGTGACTATTATTGATATATCGATGCCAATCCAAACGGATATGCCGGTATATAAAAATAGGGATGAAAAGCGGCCTGGCATTCAAGTAGTTCGGGACTTTGGCAGCGGAAGTGTTTATGAGAGCAGGCTATCTATAGATATGCATACTGGAACTCATATCGATGCCCCGCTTCATATGATTGAGGGTGGAGGGGACCTTACCGTATATCCCAAAGAACGTTGGGTGTCGCCCTGTACGGTATTGGATTTTACCCATATAAAAGATGGTATTACCAAAGAGGATCTGATAAAAAAGGAGATATTAAACGGGGAGTTCGTACTTCTTAAGACCCAAAATTCCTTCGAAGAAGATTTTAATACGGATTTTATCTACCTGGAGAAGACCGGGGCAGAGTATTTGCTGGAAACAGGTATCATAGGTGTAGGTATAGACAGTTTAGGGATAGAACGTAGCCAACCCGGTCATGAAACCCATAAAACCCTTTTGGGAAACAGCATAATGATCCTAGAAGGTTTACGACTAAAAGAAGTTGTAGAGGGCAAATATATACTGATCGCAGCTCCCCTTAATATTCCTGGGGTAGAGGCATCACCGGTGAGGGCATTCTTAATGGATAGGGGATTCATAAAGTTATGAGAGTACTATTAACCACCTTAAACTCTAAGTTTATACACAGTAATCTGGCTTTGAGATACCTAAAAGCCAGCCTAAAGCACCTGCCCTTAACCCTTATTATGGATGAATTTACCATCAATGATCATCTTGAGAGGGTTGTTGGAGATATATATAGGCATAAACCGGATATTATTGCCCTATCCTGTTATATATGGAACATCAGAGAAACCTTGATGGTAGTAGAGTCTATAAAAAAGGTAATCCCGGATTCAGTCGTTGTCTTAGGGGGACCGGAGGTATCCTATGATAGCGTTTCCCTGTTGGAGGAAAATACAGAAGTCGATGTTATAGTAAAGGGGGAAGGAGAGATCACTTTTCCCTTCCTTATTGAACGACTAATGAACAATAAACCCTTGGATGATGTGGAGGGTATAACCTATAGAAAAGCTGGGACCATAATAGAGAACAGGGATAGGACACCATTAAGTGATTTAGACGCTTTACCTTTTCCCTACGAGGAAGGTTTTCAGGATCTTGATAATCGGATAGTCTATTATGAAACCACCAGGGGTTGTCCCTTTCAATGCCAATATTGCCTTTCTTCCATAAATCCGGGGGTTAGATATCTTTCCCTGGATAGGGTGAGGAAGGATATCAAGACCTTTATAGATGCCGGAATCCCACAAGTCAAGCTGGTAGATAGAACCTTTAACTGTAATCCCAAAAGAGCCAGGGATATCTTTAGGATGATAATGGAGATGGGGGGCAACACGAACTTTCATTTTGAAATTTGTGGCGATCTTCTTGATGATGAAACCCTTGACCTTTTAAAGGATGCGCCGCCTGGCTTGTTTCAATTTGAGATAGGCGTTCAATCAACTCGAGTAGAAACCTTAGAGGCTATAAGGCGAAAGACGGATTTTGATAAGCTTTCGGAAAGGGTTAAGATACTCAAAGGGTATAGGAATATTCACCTCCACTTGGATTTAATAGCTGGTTTGCCCGGAGAGAATTATTTGTCCTTTCAAAGATCCTTTAATGATGTTTATAAGCTTAAGCCTGATAGGCTTCAACTGGGATTCCTCAAGCTCCTAAAGGGATCCGGGATACGAAAAGACGCTGAAATCTGGGAATACAAATACTTGTCGCAGCCACCCTATGAGGTATTGGAAAATCGGGATATCTCCTATGGCGAGATGCTTATGCTAAAGGATGTAGAGGATTTGGTGGAACGGTATTATAATACTCATCGGTACACAAACAGCCTGGAATATTTAGGCCAACTTTTTGGAGGAGATTATTATGCTCTCTATGAAGACTTCGCCAGGTATTGGAGAACAAAGGGTTACGCCGGATTATCCCATAGCCTTATACGCCATTACGAGATCTTCATTGAATATGGGCTTAGTATAGATGGCATAGATGGGGAGTACTTCAAGGATTTAATTAGGCTGGATTATGCTTCTCAGGGCAAGCCTTCCAGATATCCAAAGGGAATAGACGTAGTGCTTGATGAAGAGGAGAAGCAATGGGTCCGTAATTTTTTCAATAATCGGGATAATATCCTAAAATATCTTCCACATCTGGTACAATACACTCCCAGCCAGATATCCAGAATGGCCCATATAGAGTTCTTTGATTATGAAGTAATGAGAGATAAAGGTGCTGACAAGGTAAACAGGACTCCCATAGCCATACTCTTCGATTACAACATATCAAACAAGCTCTTTGAAAGGAGCAAGTTGACTAGATTATACTAAACCTTATACTATCGATTATCCTGGTTAATTTTCCCTGGGCAGACAGGTTTGTCTGCCCAGCGTTTATTTATGTATAAATTATTTCTCTTGTGGGCTGAAGGGATCCAATATTGAAACCTTTATCTTATGGGCGTATATCATCCCCGGTACTTTCAAGGACCATTTTGTTGGTTCTATAATAGAAATTATAAAAAAAGCAATGCTTAAATATGGAAAGAGTAGTATAATATCTACGGAGATGCAATTAGGCCCCTTAAGACATACAGAATATAGGTAAATAACTCCAAAATAGCGGGCTTTGGGAGCTTAATGGTTATGGTTTATAACAGCTACAGCTATTAATATGCTGGATTTTGAAAGGGTGGGACCAGTGAAAAAGTATTTGATTATCGTCATATCGGTGATTATTCTGTCCGTGATAGGATATGGAGCATATAGCTACTACCAGATTACCAACCCCAAAGTATTATTTGAAAATCCACCTAAGAAGGTGAATGTCCCAACAACTACCAACAGAGAGGAAGAGGAGCCGGTCAGTGCTGAGATAGACCCATTGCTAGAGAACCCATTTCAATTCAGTGATAGGGTGAATTTTCTTTTTCTCGGCCTGGATGCCAGTGTAGAGCGCTACGAAACCATGGGCTCCTTCCGTACTGATACAATTATGCTTATATCTGTGGACTTTGATGAGAACAAAGTGGATATCATATCCATACCCAGGGATAGCTATGTAAAGATACCCGGACGGGAAAAACGGGAAAAGATTAACGCTGCCTTTGCACGAGGGGGCGGGTTTAAGGGCAAGGGTTTTGAGAAGACCATAGAAACAGTCAGCCACTTTCTTGGTGGGATCCCCATCCAGTATTACATTGGCATCGATATGAATGTAGTTAAAGACGTAGTAGATATTATGGGTGGGGTAGACTATGATGTGGATTTAAGGGTGAGAATAGGTGACAGGGTTTTGGAGAAGGGTTTTCAGCATTTAAGCGGGCAGCAGGTCCTGGATTATGCCAGAACCCGTAATACAGCTAAAGGAGATATAGATAGGATAGACCGTCAACAAAAAATTGTCCTGGCCATATTCAAAGAGCTGAAATCAACAAAGCAAATTTTAAAGTTGCCCCAATATTACACGACTGTAATGGAAAGGGTTCACACCAATATGGATATTAAACAGATTGCCGGGTTGGCCCTTTTTGCCGTTAACTTGGAGTTAGAGGATATCAACCGTCATACTATTCCAGGGGGCTTTTTAAATATGGATAAGATCAGCTATTGGGGGATCCATGAATGGAAAAAGAAAGAATTGATTAAAGAGATTTTTGGAGTCGATATCGAGATTGATCCTAAAAATGATATCCAATATATAAAGAAGGAGCTTGCAGAAAAAGAAAAAGCATTTATGGAGGTTGCAGCCCAGGGTAAAGAGATTGTCGGAAAAGCGAATAGGTTTATTGAAGACTATGAGAGATTAATCAGGGAAGATGAAATCAATAGGATAAAAATTTATATCTCCCAGGTTGACCACGAAGTAGAAAGCGGAGACATTGATACTCTAAAAAAAGTGGTTTCTGAATTTAAAGAGTATATTACAAAGTTGCAATCCATCTTAGGTCAGCTTGATGATGCTGTTAAGAAGGCCGAAACCTTGTTGGCTGAAACTGCAGTTAAGATCAAGGATTACCGAGACTTTATTACAAAAGAGGAAAAGGATACCTTGGATAAGAGAATGAATGATTTAAGGAAGGCGCTTAATTCCAGGGAAACCAAGAGCATAAATGAATTAACCAACCAGTTGAAGGAGTATAGCGTCGGAGTATTCAAGGAATGCCAAAACAGGAAAGAGGCCAAGGAAAAGAAAGATAGGGAAGACAAGGAAAAAGAAGCGATAGAGAGGGAGAAGGCTATAAAGAATGCCAAATCCATACTGGAAAATACCGAGAATAAGATGATAGAGTATGAAGATTATCTGGAAGATACAGAAAAGGATGGGCTAAATAAAAAGCTGGCCAACCTCAGAAAAATTCTGGATTCAAAAGACAGCGATGCAAAAACCATAAACAGCGCTGCACAGGATTTAAAGGAATATGGAGATAAAGTGTTCAGCGAGTGCCAACAGCGGAAAGAAGGCGCAGAAGAAGATGACACAGAAAAAGAAGATGAAGGTGAATGAAGAACCATAAGGATCATGTCTATAAACAGGAGGATAAGTATTGAAAGACAAAAGGAGAACCATATTTACCAATTCATATGTTTTAATGATTCTGGCTTTAATAAGCTGTTTCCTATGGGGCAGTGCCTTTCCATCCGTTAAATCGGGTTATAACCTATTTACCATAGGAACCGGTGATACCTATGAGAAAATTGTATTTGCGGGCTATAGATTCTTCCTGTCATCCATAATGATATTCGTATTTTGTGTGGTAACGGGCAGATCCCTAAAACTAAATAAAGACCATGTACCCAAAGTTATATCCCTTGGCCTTATGCAAACCAGCATACAATATATGTTCTTTTATATAGGCCTTTCAAATACCAGCGGGACTTTAGGCTCAATAATATCGGCCAGTAATACCTTTTTTGCCGTTATATTGGCTCATTTCTTCTTTTCCCGGGACAAGTTGACCTATAGAAAGTTTGCCGGAGTAGTCCTGGGCTTTACAGGGGTCATAATAGCCAACATGACTGGGAATGGTCTACGTGCCGGCTTTACCCTTACAGGTGAAGGATTTATTATTATTTCCAGTTTAGTAGGGGCTTTAGCGGCTATTTACACTAAAAAAATAGCCGAGAACATATCACCATTTGCTATATCCGGGTATCAATTGTTTTTCGGATCCTTGATACTGATAATCGTGGGATGGCTAGGTGGGGGAAAGCATATATCCTTTACACCAGAAGGGACTCTACTACTTCTGTATCTGGGATTTATATCCGCGGCTGCTTTTACCCTTTGGTCTATCCTGTTAAAGTACAACGATGTTGGGAGAGTCAGTATATACAAGTTTACCATCCCCCTGTTTGGTACCTTGTTATCCTATTTGATTCTAAAGGAAAGATTTCTTGGATTCAACGTTGCTTTGGCTGCTATACTTGTGTCACTGGGCATCCTTCTAATCAATATGAAATCAGGGACTGCTATATTGAGCAAAACAAAGAAGCAATAAATTAATTGGTTATAAAGCATATGGGAGGTTTCCTTTGGATGAAGAAAAGGAAACCTCCCATATGCTTTTTTGATTGAGGGAGGAGATATGGGGAATAATGTTAGACAGAAGGTAAATATACAATAATTACTGGAGGTCTGCATTGAAAAGAATACCCGCTCATTTTAGCTTGATGTTAATCCTCTTTTTATTAGCAACAGTGTTTTCCATATTATCTGTTGCCAATGATTCCCTGGCATATGAAGGCCGCTCAATGATCCAAACACATAGCGATACAGGGGATCAAGGTAAGGCAATCCTGGTTTTTTTGGATCGCATTGGATGGAAAGATATATATGAGGCAAGAACTCCCAACCTGGATAGACTGATGGATATTGGCAGTATAGGGCTAATGACCACTAATACCGGGGGCAGCCTTTCCCAGAATAATGCCTATCTGACCCTAGGTGCCGGCTCCAGGGTTGTAGGAGTGTCCGGTTCCCAATCAGCCTTTCCATATGGATATTCATATAGGGGGGAAAGGATTGAGAATTTAATGTTCCAGATTACCGGATATAGGATGGATGAGGGATCAATAGCTAATCCATCCATAGCTAAGTTACACAGAGCTAACGAAAACAGGCCTTATAGAGTAAAGATAGGAGCCTTGGGTACAGCCCTTAGAGAGGCTGGCATCAAAGTTGGCGTTCTAGGCAATTGTGACAATTATAGAATAACAGAGAAGGATGTCGGAGGTAAAAACTTCCTTGTCTCCATGATGATGGATGATAGGGGAATAGTACCTCTTGGGGATGTCAGTCAATCACTTCTAACAGAAGATCCCGATTGGCCCATGGGAATAAAGACGGATTACGATAAATTGATGGATACCTATAAAAGGCTGGAGAAGCAAGCACATATCATAGCAATTCAATTGGGGGATACATCCAGAGCTGAGGATTTCCGTCATCTGTCCATGGATTTCAGGATTGATCTTCATAAGAAAAGAGCCCTGGAGGAAGGGGATAAGTTTATTGGCAGGCTACTGGATCGCTTTGATCCGGATAGAGATTATATGATGATCCTCACGCCTGTAGGTCCGGCCAGAGAAATAGGAAACAACAATAGGCTAACCCCAATAATGGTGGCGGGTAAAGGCATACAAAGGGGCTGGCTTACATCGGGTTCTACCCATAGGATGGGTATAGTAACCAATCTGGATGTAGGGGCCAGCTTACTCAGTTTTTTTGGTTTAAAGCCCTTAGCAGGTCAGGGTGGAACTCCAATCTTCTCGCTTTCGGGAAGTGTAGGGAAGAAGGATCTGGTTGAATTTAACAATAAGCTGGTAGATATTTATAATCAAAGGCCCTTCTTAATAAAGGGGTATGTATACACGTTGATCCCTATTCTTGCCTTATCGACAGCTTTACTACTATTTAAAAGAAAGTATTTAAAGTGGATAAAGCCTATGCTGATCTATATAATGGTTGTACCTTTGGTATACCTGGTGTTGCCAACATTGCAGCAACCTCAGCTTTACAGAACCGCCCTTGTTGCCCTTTCGCTGTCCATAATAATAACTGCTTTGCTATGCAGATGGATTAGATCTACTATGAACAGGATTCTAATCATTTCCCTTTTGACCTTGGGGGCGTTAATTCTTGACCAATGGTTGGGTATGAACCTTATTAAGGAATCCCCCCTGGGATATGATGTAATTGCAGGAGCCAGGTTTTATGGCATGGGGAACGAATATATGGGGGTTTTGGTCGGGGCTTCCTGTACAGCTATTGCTGCAATATTCCAGAAGTTTTCCAGCCAGAAGAAGCCTGTCATGATTACAGCGCTTATAATGGGTACATTAACCTTATTCACCATAGCCTCACCCAAGTTAGGTGCCAATGTGGGGGGGACAATGGCTGTATTTATCGCCCTATCCTCATTGGCCTTGATAATACGGAACAAAAAAATACGTTTCCACAGCATAGCATCCATTATCGTTATAATGGTAATATCGTTGACAGCTATATTCTTTGTTGACTCCCTCCGGGTGGTGGATAGCCAGAGCCATATAGGGCAAACGGCAAATACTGTTAAAGAAAATGGCCTCGGGGAGTTATTAGGTATATTTCATAGAAAGATATCTATGAACATCAGGCTTATTCGGACTACCATATGGACAAGGGTGTTTATTACATCACTGGGAGTAATGGTTTTGCTCCTGTATCGGCCAGTAGGTATTTTTAATGATGTGTATCAAAGGCATAAAGTTTTTATAAAGGGTTTGATAGCTGGGACAATTGGCGCCGTTGCAGCCCTTTTATTCAACGATTCCGGGATAGTGTCTGCGGCAACAGCTATGGTATTTGTAGCACCGACCTTTGTGTTGTTGATAGTGGATGAAGTCCAAGGAAAAGTCAAAAATGGAGTATGGCACGATGGAATACGGTTCAAAACCCAGGGTCGCTGAACTCATTAGAAATGCAGAAGGGGGAATGAAAGAACATTACATGACCCTGATCAAAGGCCTGATAGATTCAGGGTTTGATGTAATAGCCCTATGCAGGTTATCTAAGAAGGACAGGAATAGGTTAACAAAATGGGGAGCGATAGTCGTACCCTTCACTATAAGGAGTAGAATCAGCCCCATCAGAAGTATTTTTACGATACTCAGACTAGCCAGACTCCTTCGTAAATATAAGGCGGATATTCTCCACTGTCATGGTTTTTGGGCAGGGTTTATTGGGCGGATTGCAGCATTGTTGGCAAGGCGTCCATGTATTTATACCATCCATAACTTCCTTCCCGGGAATCTGGGAAGATGGGCAAGGAGGGGGGCAATTTGGATCGAAGAAATGTTATCGGGAATAACAAAAAGTATAATCGCCGTGTCCGGAGCTTTGAAAAACCACGCCACTCTTGGGCTGGGCATCGATCCGCATAAGATAAGAATCATTTATAATGGGATTCATCTTCCTGAAAAAATAAGAGAAGATCAGGATATAAAACGGATGTGGGGAATTGATAAAGGGGAGAAGCTGGTGGGAACCGTGGCAAGGTTAATCCCGGCAAAGGGTCTGGATGTGCTGATAGATGCAGTACCCATGGTCTTGAGGGAATTCCCCGACACTAAATTCATGATCGTGGGTGATGGCCCGGTTAAATCCGCTTTAGTGGCGAAAGCATCCAATTTAAAATGCGATAAAAACATTATATTTGTTGGACACAGCGAATATATATGGTATTACTATAGGGCTTTTGATATTTTCGTGCTCCCATCCTTATCCGAGGGGTTGGGTATTGCCCTTTTGGAAGCTATGGCCATGGGCAAGCCGGTAATTGCTTCGGATATCGGTGGAATAAGGGAAATAGTTAAGCATAATAGGAATGGGTATCTGGTTTCACCGGGGAATAGCAGAGAACTAGCTAATGCAATTTTGTTCTATCTGGAAAACCCATATCAGGCTGATGAATACGCCAGTATAGGGAGGACGGAAATAATGGAGAAGTTTCCCTTGGAGACCATGATCAATGAAACATCCCGAGTCATACTTGAAGTTATAGACAAACAATACTCCGGCTGCTGACCATAGGGATGATAAAAAGGTGGGGGTTATGAATCTTAAATTATTCTTCTTATCATTTTGGCTGTTATTTATTGCAGAGTTGGGAGACAAGACCCAACTGGCGGTCTTTACCCTTGTGACCCAACATAAGCAACCATGGCCTATTTTCTGGGGGGCCTCCCTGGGATTAACGGCAGTAACTCTATTGGGCACCTTTATGGGTGGATTTGTCTGTAAATACATACCAGCTGCCATTTTAAAGCTGGCAGCTGGAATTATGTTCTTAACAATGGGTTTTTTTATACTCAAAGAGTGCTTGGGGGAATTACTTTAAGTATTCATTGGTTACAGGAGACCCATGGCATGAAAGCCGGCATCAACATGAATGTTTTCCCCCGTTATCCCGCGGGACATATGACTTAAAAGGAAGACAGCAGTGTCTCCCACTTCTCTCTGGGTAACGGCTCTACGGAGGGGAACCTTTTCTTCATATACCTTTAGAATAGATCCAAAACCCTTAACGCCTTGAGCAGCCAAGGTTTTTATGGGACCCGCTGATATGGAATTTACCCTAATGTTCTCCGGGCCCAGATCTGCTGCCAGATATCGTACAGATGATTCCAGTGCTGATTTGGCTACTCCCATGACATTGTAATTTTGGACGGCTCTTTCCGCTCCTATATAGGTTAGGGTGAGGATACTGCCTCCGTCCTTCATAAGAGGCCTGGCATGTCTGCTGACAGCAACCAAGGAATAGGCGCTGATGTCCTGAGCCAGATGATACCCTTCCCGGGAGGTGTTATAATAAGCACCCTCCAGTTCTTCCTTCTTTGCGAAGGCTATACTATGTACTATACCATGGATAGTCCCATAATCGTTGCCGATGTTATGGAACAGATCTATAATATCCTGGTCCTCCGTTACGTCGCACTTATACAATGAAATATTGGGAAGATCCGCTGTTAGCTTTTGGAGGTTTGATAGATTTCTTTCTCCCTGGTAAGTGAAGATCAAATTGGCTCCCGCATCAAGACAAGCTTCCGCGATACCCCATGCGATACTCCACTTATTGGCTACACCCATGATGAGAATTGTCTTACCCTTTAATAAAGTATTCAATGGTGCCATTCCTTTCATCTAAAATTGGTTATCACCCAGTCAAAGTTTCGATACTGTTATTTTATCAGCTGAGTGGTTATATAGATTATAGAGGAACTGATTAGGTGTTGTCAAAAGAATATTTAGTAAATTCCCCTATAATAATGTTGGACAACCTTGAACGATGTGTTATAATATTAAAGATTATAAGGTATATACGAACTAAGGAGGACTTTTTGGTGAAAGCGAATATAGAAAAACTCGAAAATAGTAAAGTAAAACTAGAGATAGAGGTAGATGCAAAACAATTTGACGAGGCAATGCATAAGGCATATCTTAAGAATAGGGGCCGAATTATTATTCCCGGATTTAGAAAGGGTAAAGCACCTCGCCAGATAATTGAACGTTATTATGGTGAAGGTATTTTTTATGAAGACGCTTTGGCAGAGACCCTGCCTGCTAAGTATGATGAAGCCGTAAAGGAGTACGGGCTGTTTCCCGTAGATCAGCCTGACTTCGATGTTGTTCAGATCGGGAATGGCCAGGATCTTATATTTACCGCAGAAGTAACCGTAAAACCAGATGTTGTTTTAGGCCAGTATAAGGGAATAGAAATAAACAAGGTTGAGTATAATGTTACAGACCAAGACGTAGACGATCAGCTAGAAAGAGTCCGTGAACAGAATGCTAGGTGGATAACCGTTGAAGATAGACCTGTTAAAGATGGTGATCGTTTAACCCTTGATTATAAAGGTTATGTAGATGGAGAGGCTTTCGAGGGAGGAACCGCCGAAAACCAAACTCTGGTGATTGGCTCGGGACAGTTTATACCTGGGTTTGAAGAGCAGCTAATAGGTATGAATATTGGTGATGAACGTGAGATCAAGGTCACCTTCCCCGAAGAATACCATGCCGAGGAGTTAAAAGGCAAGGATGCTATTTTCGAGGTTAAAGTCCATGAAATAAAAGAAAAAGAGCTGCCTGAATTGGATGATGAGTTTATCAAAGATATCAGCGAATTTGATACTGTAGAGGAATACAGGGCAGATTTAAAAAAGCGTATGGAGGAAGACGCAGCTCGCAGGGGAAAGGCCGAAATGGAAAATCTCCTTCTTAGGAAGGTAGTCGATAATATGGAAGTAGATGTTCCTGAGGTTATGATAGAGAGGGAAATAGATTCATCAATCAGGGATATGGATATGAGGATGAGGTATCAGGGCTTTGATCTAAATAGCTATCTTGCTATGATGGGTTCCTCTATGGAGGACTTTAGATCTGAAATGAGAGATGAAGCAAGCTATAGGGTTAAGCTTCAGCTGGCCTTGGAACAGATAATTAAGGATGAGGCAATTGAAGTAACACAAGAGGATTTGGATAAGGAATACAACAGCATTGCCGAAGAATTTAAGATGGACCTGGATGAAGTAAAGAAAAGATATGAAGGCCAGGAGGATGGGCTGAAGAATAGTCTGTCTATACAAAAAACCATAGATTTTCTAATGAAAGAAGCGGTGATTGTTGAAGCCGAGGAAGAAGATAAAGAGTCCGAGGAACAGGAGACGCAAGAAGATTAGGTATGTAATACCTAACTTATCGAGATAAATATAAGGAGGGATTAGCAAATGAATTTGGTACCTATAGTTGTTGAACAAACCAGTCGTGGTGAAAGGTCATATGACATATATTCTAGACTGCTTGAGGATCGAATTATATTTTTAGGGGGTCCAATAAGTGACTTAACAGCTAATTTAGTTGTAGCCCAACTGCTATTTTTGGAGGCAAAGGATCCCGATAAGGATGTGCTCGTCTATATAAACAGCCCTGGAGGTTCTGTGACAGCAGGGATGGCGATATATGATACAATGCAATATCTAAAGTGTGATGTATCCACTATTTGTGTTGGGATGGCTGCTTCTATGGGAGCTTTCCTATTGGCAGCGGGAACCAAGGGCAAACGCCTGGCATTACCCAATAGTGAGATTATGATCCATCAGCCCTTGGGTGGAACACAGGGGCAAGCCTCTGATATCGCCATTCACGCCGAGCAGATTCTCAAGCTTAAGAAAAAGATAAATGAAATTCTGGCCGAGAGGACAGGTAATCCATTGGAAAAAATTGAAAGAGATACGGATCGTGACTTTTTCATGTCCGCTGAGGAAGCTAAGAAGTATGGGATTATAGATGATGTAATTACTTCCCGCAAATAAAATGCGTGGAATTGACCCATAATTGTTTAATATGATAACATGATTATTGTGACTATAGAATAGATTAAATTTACTATATACTAGATAGATAGAAGTGAGGGCGGCCTTAGGCCGCCCGCATACACGCATTATAGACACAGGACACTCTATTAAGGAACGGTATGGTTCGCAATAGGGAAATAATGTGACACAATATTTAATGCGAACATATAGTTAAAGAAGAGGTGAAAGTATGGCTAGATATGATGACAAAAAGCAGCTCAAGTGTTCATTTTGCAGTAAAACCCAAGAGCAAGTCAGGCGTTTGGTAGCCGGGCCAGGGGTCTATATATGCGATGAGTGTATTGAGTTATGCCAAGAGATTATTGAGGAAGAATTTGATGACGCCTCTGATCTGGATATTAGGGACATTCCAAAACCCGCGGAGATTATGGAAATCCTTGATCAATATGTAATTGACCAGGAAGAAGCCAAAAAGACTCTGTCGGTGGCGGTATATAATCACTATAAACGGATAAATAGTGACGTATCAAAGGATGATGTTGAGCTTTACAAGAGCAATATTGTAATGCTTGGTCCTACCGGTTCCGGTAAAACTCTCCTGGCCCAGACCTTGGCCAGAATTTTAAATGTACCCTTTGCCGTTGCAGATGCGACCTCCCTTACAGAGGCGGGATACGTCGGTGAAGATGTTGAGAATATCTTATTAAAGCTTATACAGGCAGCAGACTACGATGTAGAAAGAGCCGAAAAGGGCATTATATATATAGACGAGATTGATAAGGTAGCCAGAAAATCTGAAAATCCTTCTATTACAAGGGATGTTTCCGGAGAAGGTGTCCAACAGGCTCTGCTAAAGATCCTGGAAGGAACTGTTGCCAGTGTACCCCCCCAAGGTGGGAGAAAACACCCCCATCAGGAGTTTATTCAGATTGATACAACAAATATTCTCTTTATCTGTGGTGGCGCCTTTGATGGGATAGATAAGATCATACAGAACAGAATTGGCAAAAAGACCATGGGTTTCGGAGCTGATATACGCAGCAATAAAAACTATGATGTAGGCGAGATCTTAGCCAAGATTCAGCCCGAAGACCTACTTCGATATGGGTTGATACCGGAATTTGTAGGTCGGGTTCCAGTAGTCGTAACCTTAAATCCTTTGGATGAAGATGCATTGGTTCAAATCCTAAAGGAGCCCAAAAATGCATTAGTAAAGCAATATCAGAAATTGTTAGAGATGGATGGAGTAACTCTGGAGTTTGAAGAAGAGGCTCTAAGGTACATCGCAAAACGTGCCATCGAAAGGAAGACCGGCGCAAGAGGCTTAAGGGCAATTTTGGAAAAGATCATGCTAAATGTCATGTTCGATATTCCTTCCAGAGACGATGTGGAAAAATGCATAATTACCAAAGAGACTGTTATTAACAACAGCGATCCTATACTAATTCTTTCCGAAGGTCAAAGAGGTCGTAAAACCATAAAAAAGACAAAGGACAAGAGAGAATCAGTATCCTAATGGAGCCTGGCAAGGCTCCTTTTTTATGTGGATTTCTTTCGAATATTAAACAGGATAAAAACCACTTAATTACAGCATAATATAAACGATACCAATGTATAAAGGTTTTCCTTATGCGGTAAAATAGAGCCATTGTGTCGGGCTCACCACCGTAGCTATAACAGGGATCGATATGTAATGATACCTGAGTTAAAGTTCTTTCTTATAGAAGGATTGGCATTTGGTTAAGGAGGCAATGTTTTGCTGGGAAATATATTAGCTGTAATAAACCTGTTCTTTGCTATAGTAATAGGACTGTACTTTTTTAACCTGTTAAAGGGTCAACAGGGAAACAGGACCGCTGTGGAGAAAGAGTCGAGAAAAGAGCTGGAGAAGCTTCAAAGGCTAAGGGAGATATCCCTCAGTGAACCCCTATCTGAAAAGACAAGACCCAACTCCTTTAAAGATATAATTGGGCAGGAGGATGGCATTAAAGCCTTAAAGGCAGCCCTTTGTGGACCTAACCCCCAGCACGTATTGATATATGGACCGCCTGGGATTGGTAAAACATGCGCTGCGCGTATTGTCCTTGATGAGGCAAAGAAAAACCCCATGTCACCATTCCGAAAAGATGCTAAGTTCATAGAGATGGATGCTACTTCAGTCCGGTTTGATGAACGCAGTATAGCAGATCCGCTAATTGGATCGGTTCACGATCCAATCTACCAAGGGGCAGGCCCGATGGGAGTGGCAGGAATACCGCAGCCAAAGCCCGGGGCTGTTACAAAAGCCCATGGCGGTATATTATTTCTTGATGAAATAGGAGAACTGCATCCGATACAGATGAACAAGCTCCTTAAGGTGTTGGAAGATCGGAAGGTTTTTTTGGAAAGCGCATATTATAACTCGGAGGACAGAAACATCCCAAGGCATATACACGAGATCTTTAGGAATGGATTGCCGGCAGATTTCAGGCTGGTTGGGGCTACCACCAGAAGTCCTGAGGAGATACCCCTGGCTATAAGGTCCAGATGTCTGGAGATTTATTTTAGGGGTTTAACCCAGGAAGAGATTATGATTATAGCCCGTAATGCCGCTATTAAGGCTGGTTTATATATGGGAGAAGATAGTGTTCAAATAATAGGTAAGTATGCGTCCAATGGACGTGATGCTGTAAATATTGTTCAGTTGGCTGTAGGTTTGGCCTTATCGGAGAATCGGGATCATATTCTGGCCAAGGACATTGAATGGGTTATAAACAGTGGACATTATTCGCCCCGTCCAGAAAAAAAGGTGTTGGATTCTCCCCAGGTAGGGTATGTAAATGGTCTGGCGGTATATGGGGCCAATTTAGGTACCATAATTGAGGTGGAGGCATCGGCCCTACCCAGTGTTAAGGGCGGTGGTATTGTTACTATAACCGGAATCGTAGATGAAGAGGAAATCGGCTCCGGAGGTAAGAAAAGCAGGCGGAAAAGCACCGCGAAGAGTTCAGTGGATAACGTAATGACGGTATTGAGGAAGTTTTTGGATGTCGATCCAAGGGATTATGATATACATTTGAATTTTCCTGGAGGTATCCCCATTGACGGGCCGTCAGCGGGAATAAGTATGGTAACAGCGATTTATTCGGCTATAACGGGTCTACCCATCGACAACCACACTGCAATGACCGGCGAAATATCCATACGGGGTGAAATAAAACCGGTGGGTGGTATCAATGCAAAATTGAATGCTGCGGTAGAGGCAGGTGTCAAGAAGGCAATAATCCCTAAAGAAAATTGGAATGAACAGTACTTAACATATGATATAGAGATAATTCCGGTAACAAGGATAGAAGAGGTCATAGATCAGGTGGTGTGCAAGAGACTGGAGGGACAAAACCTGGAACCTCTTGTACAAAACGCAAGCCTCCTTAGCGCTTCCGGAAGAAGGCATTATACAAGTTAATCTGGATCACGAAATGGACATCGAATGCCGGTCATATTGCCGGCATTTTTTTTCCTTGCACCGTTTTATTCTTGAGTATATAATTACTTCGATGGAGTTTTCAGGTTTTTTACCATAAGATTTTTATTCATACTTCAAGATGACAACTTCGATCCTTGATGATATAATTGTAGGCTGCTATTGAGAAAGGAGCAACTAAGGATGTCAAAGAAAAATATAAGGACCAGACAAATGCCCTTATTACCACTTAGGGGGTTAACGGTTTTTCCATATATGGTCCTACATTTTGATGTAGGCAGACAAAAGTCCATTGCGGCATTGGAAGATGCAATGGTAAATGATCAAGATATATTCTTGGTAACCCAAAAGGAACCGGAGATTGAAGAGCCTGATAAGGACAGTTTGTTTAAGGTAGGAACGGTTTCTAAGATAAAACAGCTGCTAAAGCTCCCGGGGGATACCATTAGGGTATTGGTTGAGGGTATCAATAGGGGAAGAATTATTGAGTTTCTGGAGAACGATAAGTTTTTTGAAGTGTTGATAGAGGAACAAGTAGATCAAGGGGAAAGCGACCCACTAGAAGAAGAAGCATTGATGAGAACCGTCATGGATTCTTTTGAAGAGTATATCAAGCTAAGCAATAAGATCTCTCCAGATACCTTGGTGTCTGTTAATACAGTAGACGATATAGGCCAATTTGCAGATATCCTGGCTGCCAACGTACTTGTAAAAAACAGTCATAAACAAGAGGTCCTGGAAGCTTTTCAGCCAATAGAGAGGCTTCAAATACTGCATGAATTTTTGGAAAATGAAATCCAGATACTGAGGATTGAAAAAAAGATAAATCTCAGAGTAAAAAAACAAATTGATAAGGTTCAAAGGGAGTATTACCTCAGGGAGCAGATGAAAGCTATACAGAAAGAATTGGGGGAAAGCGACAGTATATCCACCGACGTTGAAGAATACAACGAAAGGATTGAAAAGGCTGCACTCCCAAAGGAAGTCCACGAAAAGGCTATGAAGGAACTGGACCGTTTTTCCAGGACACCTGCATCCTCGCCGGAGAGCTCCATCATCCGCACTTACCTGGATTGGATATTGGATTTACCATGGAATTATGAAACCAAGGATAACCATAACCTGAAAACAGCGGCCCGTATCCTGGATCAAGATCATTATGGATTGGACGAGGTTAAGGAAAGGGTAATGGAATATTTAGCGGTTCTCCAACTCACCCAAAATATGAAAGGCCCTATCCTGTGCTTTGTTGGGCCGCCTGGGGTGGGCAAGACCTCTATTGCAAAATCCATTGCCAGGGCATTGGGAAGAAATTTTGTCCGCATGTCCCTGGGTGGTGTACGAGATGAAGCCGAGATTAGGGGTCATAGGCGTACTTATGTAGGCTCCATACCGGGTACTATAATATCCTCCATGAAACAAGCGGGGTCAAAAAACCCAGTCTTTTTGTTAGATGAGATCGACAAGATGAGTAGTGATTTTAGAGGAGATCCCGCATCTGCCATGCTGGAAGTATTAGACCCTGAACAAAACCATACCTTCAGGGACCATTATCTGGAACTGCCTTACGACTTATCCAAGGTTATGTTTTTAACCACTGCTAATACATTGGATACAATACCCCGTCCCTTGCTGGATAGGATGGAGGTTATACGTATAGCAGGCTATACAGAGGAGGAAAAAACAAATATCGCATTGAAATATCTTATTCCAAAACAGCTGGAGGCCCACGGGTTAAAGAGAGGAAACATTATATTTACTGAGCAGAGTGTTCGGAGCATTATCAACCTCTATACCAGGGAAGCCGGAGTAAGGGGCTTGGAAAGGCAGATAGCCGCTATCTGCAGAAAGGGAGTAAGATTCTTATTGGAGACCGGTAGAAAAAGGATCCGGATAACGCCGAATAATCTTCATGAATATCTGGGGGTACCACGGTTTAGCGTTAATAAGGCAAATCAGAAAGACGAGATTGGTATGGTTACGGGACTTGCATGGACGGCTGTGGGTGGAGATACCCTTTATATAGAGGTAACCCCTATGATGGGGACAGGTAAGTTGGTTTTAACGGGACAATTAGGAGATGTAATGAAGGAGTCTGCTAGGGCAGGGCTTAGCTATATTAGATCCAAAGCTAAAGAATTTGGTATTGATCCGGAATTTTATAGCAATACGGATATTCATATCCATATACCTGAGGGTGCTATACCGAAGGACGGCCCGTCAGCGGGTATCACCATAGCAACTGCTATTATTTCAGCTTTAACCAAAACACCGGTTAGGCGTGATGTAGCAATGACAGGTGAGATTACCTTAAGAGGCAGGGTGTTACCTATAGGAGGATTAAAAGAAAAGATTCTGGCTGCACACAGGGCAGGCATTACCAAAGTTATAATTCCTGATGAAAATACCAAGGATCTAGAGGAGATACCGGAAAACATAAGAGAAGAAATAGAAATTGTAGCGGTTCAGCATATGGAAGAAGTCTTGGAACATGCGCTATCTGGGGGGGGAAGTGGATAAATATGGAGGTAGTTAGGGCTGAATTTATTACCAGTGCAGTAGAATCCAACCAATATCCGGCAGACCATCTGCCCTATGTGGCGCTGGTAGGCAAATCCAATGTGGGCAAATCTTCTATGATTAACACCGTAACAAACCGATCCAAGCTGGCCAAGACCAGTGGGCAGCCGGGGAAAACCCGGCTGGTAAATTTCTATAGGATCAATAATGCTTTCTATCTGGTTGATCTTCCTGGATATGGGTTTGCCAGGGTGTCCCAAAAAGAAAAGGAAAGATGGGGGTATATGATTGAAACCTTTCTTTCTTCTTCCCCTAATCTATTAGGGATAATCCAGTTGATAGATATAAGGCATAATCCAACCGCAGATGATATGACTATGCTCAATTGGATCGAACATTATGAAATGCCTTTAATTATACTGGCCACAAAGGCCGATAAGCTAGGAAAAACCAGGATAAAACCCCAGATTGACAAGATTCGGAGGAAACTTGAGATATCATTGGATATTCCCATTATTCCATTTTCATCCAAAACCGGTCAGGGGAAAGAGGCCTTACTTAAGGCCTTGGACTCCCTTCTTAAAAATCCTCCTGATTTTCAGGGTTTATAAGTATTGTAGTATTGCCTAAGGTGATCCTTTCGATTTCCCTGTCGCTGTTATTACCCTGGCTGTTATTGATTTCGGGGGAATCTTCATCCTGGATACCGGAATCACCTGCAAATTGGGTGTCCTCTTCCCTTGGAACATCTCCATTCGCGGCTGGTTGATTTTCCGATGATTCCACTGCCCCACCGCCTTCACTCAATCCTAGGTCATCTACTGCTGATCTTGAATCATTATCTGGATCGGTATCAATCTGGGGAAGAGAATTCTCTACTTGGATCTTACCGTCCTGATCTAAGGTAATAGGTAAAGGTTTATACCGTTTTTCATTAGCATCATATACCCTGGTACTAACCTGCCGCGACCTTAGCTGAAGCTGTTTTATTTGGAAATCCAATTGTTTAAGCTGCGCATGAATATTGAAGAGGGAACGATCGTTTATTTGCATTTGCTCTTGAAGAGTATATACCAAAGAATTTAAACGATCAACCTGAGCCGATAGCTCCTTAATACTTTCCCCAAGGCTGTTGTTTTTCCTCCTTATGGAAGTAATTGCTCTTTTTATATCAGTCAACGCCAATGGATCCTTTCGCTCCGGATCAGGACCCCATGGGGATAATTGGGCTTTAGGTGCGTCTTGGGCTTGTGTCTTGCCCGGTAAAAACTCATCTTTAATACCCATCAGTTTTAATTCGGGATATCCTTGCCCCCACAGGCTGAGAGATTTTGGTGCTCCATTGTCCAAATAGGTAAAATTAAGCAAAGTTGCATCACAGTTCATACTTTCTCTAATCGATTGGGGAGGTGACCAGGTTTTACCCAAATCAGTTGAAATTCTTCTATATATTAGTCTATCCTCTTTCCAAAAACAAGACAGCCCATCATCAGCCTCCGTCATCACCGGGGTCTCTATACTATGGGGAGTCTCATGGATCAATAGTTTCTGCCATGGATTGGAATTATCCTGAACCGATTCCGGTCTTAGCAGATGGTGTATCCGGTATTCTTCTGCTCCTTCTGAAAGCCAAAGGATGTGTAAATCATCCGCAGAACCTGCAAAAATTCTGTAACTATGGGCTGATAATGAGGAATGAATATGAACCGGATCCATCCAGGATAAAGAGGCATGGTCATAGATACAGTGGTATAGATGGTCTTTATTTCTCCATCTTTGGGTAAACAGCAGTTGAAGGTTGTTATTATTATCGATACAAGGAGTATGTATTACAGTCATTTGATCAGATACGAATTTCCAAACCCTTCCACCATTCCATTTTCCTCCTTGTAAGTAATAATGGGCCATAGTTTCTCCACTTCTACTGAGGGAATGATTTATGTAATAGAGAATATGAACTCCCAAGGCCGAGGAAAGAATAAAATAGTAGGGGATATCCTGGTATCTGGAATATATCCGATCTACTACTTGGCTGTTCCATTTACCTTCCAGGAATTCGTAGTATACTAATTGGCGTGTTGTGGTATAGGCAATAAGGCGGATAATCCCTTTACTGTCCAGAGTAACAGAATATCCCTTTATAGGTTGGGAATCAATGTATTTATGGGTAGACCAATCACCCTGAATGTTGGTGGCATACCCAATCCTTTGGTTTTCTGATAGGTAAAAGAACCATAGAGTGCCCTCCTGATCCAGCAGATAATGAGTACATTCAAATTTGGTAAGCCCATTCATAACGGTAACCCCCTTAGAATTCCAGCACGAGTCGGAACTGACCTTCATTTAATATCAAGGTCCATACACTCAATGCGTCTTGGTATTATCAAAGCATTATTTTTGAAACTTCCCTATTCACAAAAGTTGCCCTCCTTACATACTATGCAATATAAGGAGCGCACATGCTCTAATATATGAGACCACTTATTGAGGGGGTTATAAGATGTCTTTTTATTCTCAGCAAAATCAAGGGAATGAACGCTGTCCTTCGCTAATTGGTTTCGATGGGTTAAAGAGGATAAAAGAACGGGTTTGTATTCAAGTCAATAAAGTTTACGATGCTTGCCTGCAACAGGAAGTTTTGGAGAATGTCAGGGTCAATCTTACCCATGTAAAAGGATCTGGGTTTGAGCCACCCCTAACCTTAGTTAGCTGCAGAAGTACTTCAGTCACGGGTAAGCTGGTAGGAACTATAATTCAAAGGCTAGAAGATAGACCAAACTTTGCCAGGGTAAGAACCAAAGTCGAGATACCCATCGAAGTTGTGTTTGAGGATGCCAGGAGAAAACAGGGGGTCGGAAAGGCCGTTATAACTATACCTAAAGATGTAATAATGTTTGTGCCGGATGAATCCGTCATACCTTTCCAGCTGGAAAGTGTTGTAAATGCGATATGCGTTTCAGGAATGTTTATACCTGGCGATGCATTTAGATTCGATCTAGATGTATGTATAACCATCATACTCAAGATTATCGCAAAGGTCGAACTATTAATACCTGCATTCGGTTTCTGTGAGATACCTCCCTGTGAAGAATTTGCTGCCAATGTATGCGATGAGTTCTTCAGGCTGCCTCTATTCCCGCCACAAATAGAGGATATGCCACTCGATCCTAGGCCATCTCCCAGACCCAGGTTGCTTGGACAGGAAGATGAGGTAGAAGAATAAAACCAAGTAAGGAAAAATCCTATAAGCTCATTGAGCCTATAGGATTTTTATTTTGGTGCCCAAGGTCGGATTCGAACCGACACGGTATTGCTACCACGGGATTTTGAGTCCCGCACGTCTGCCAATTCCATCACTCGGGCAAGTATTTATCTCATAAGACTGTAAAAATATATTAGCATAATTGATGAAGAAATGCAACTATTTATTTAGGACAACAATATAACACTGTCATGTTAATCATTTTACAGAAACTAATGTATTGCTTGTGCCTACAAATCCATGTTATAATCTTGCTATGTCTGTTAAGATATTTTATGTAAACTAGAAGGTGATTACATGGATTTGATTACACATGGGGTTGTTGGTTTAGCCCTTGGTAGTTTAACCGGGGCACCTGGTATAATAGATAACCCATTGGCTATAGGCAGTATTATAGGTTCTATAATACCCGACGGTGATATAATCTATCAACTAAAGGGGGACTATACCTATTTAAAGCATCATAGGGGTCCATCCCATTCAATAACTGTGGGAACAATAATATCTTTGATTATTTCCGGAGTTCTTCGGGTACTATTTCATGATTTTTCATTTTGGAGTATCTTTATCTGGACCTTTGGTGCCTATATGTTGCATATAGGCTTAGATATATTCAACTCCTATGGAGCAAAAATTTTATGGCCTTTTAGCCGTAAAAAAATTGAATCAGGATTGCTATTGATTTTTGATCCTGCTCTGCTTATTTCGGCCGGCGTGATTTCTTTTTCCGGAGGAGCTAATAGGGGACGGATAGCGGCTAGTATAGTATTCTTCGCGCTGTATCTTTTATTTAGGTGGGTGCTGAAGAGAAGTGTATATAAGAACTTGGTTTACTATTTTGGGAGAGAAGCAGGGCAGGAGATAGCTGTCATGCCCTCTATGCTACGACTTTTCAAATGGGACTTCATCCTGTACAGGAATGAAGAGATCATAACTGGGCGTGTAAATATCTTAAGAAGCGATATAGAGATAAGAGATCGCTTAAAACGTAGCAGCGCGGGACTGGAAAATCTGGTGATGGATACCAAAATAGGTAGATTTTTTAAAGAGTTCTCCCCTCATTATCATATAGATTGGATTAGTGATGGAAAGAACCACAAGGCTATTATCACAGATCTAAGGTATTATGTAAAGGGGAGCTATCTCCACCATGCTACCGCATTATTTAACTCACAATTAGAACTCATCTATTCTGCATTTCAGCCCTACAGCAAACAAAGAGAAATAAAAATTCCTGTCTGAGCCAGACAGGTTTTTTTGCAACTTTTTATCACTAATCGCGTCAGTATGTATAGAAATGAAATACAAGGAGGGACTAGGGATGGGCTGTAGTAGAATAAGATATAAGATATCATTGTATATTGACCACCAACTGGACGAACGGGATATGAAAAAAGTAAAGGCCCATCTAAACCGGTGTCCTACTTGCAGAGATTACTATAGGGACATAGTGGAAATTAGAGACCATTGCAGTGAATTAGGTACTGAAAGGGTACCAGTGAGTTTTTATGATGGTTTACGAAGAAAGCTGTATGGCGAGGGGGAGTTGAAATTGTCAGGAAGGAAGCGCAGGATATCAGTATTCATAGGATTGGCTTCAGTATTGGTGATCGCAATAGTAGGTATAAGTATGATAAATGCTCTGGGATTAGGAAGTATGAAGTCTCAAAGCCCGGCTTATGATCAGACACAGAGCAGTGTTGGAGTAGAGCCGGCCGCTCCAAGTGCAGACAGATATACTGATAGCCGGGAAGAGTATATGGAAATGCCCAGCATGGAGGTGGGCGAAGTTGAGCCGGAGGGTAATGCGGGATGGAGTAGCGGTGATGGCGATATAGCCTATGATACGGGTAAAGAATTTGCAGATAATACCCAAGGAATGATCATCAAATCGGCTTACCTGGGCGTTGAAACCCTGGAATTTGATGTCTTTATCAGAAATCTGGAGGGAAAAGTAAAAGTTTTGGGCGGGTATATTGAATCCTCCAATATACAGGGAGTATCCAGAGAATCAAAGGGCAGTTTCACCCCAAGGCGAGCCAATTATGAGATTAGAATTCCCAGCAATAAGTTTGAGCAGTTTAATAATGAAGTAGGAGAACTGGGAAACCTAATAACCAAGGAGATTCACGGAGAAAACGTTACGGGACAGTATCTTGACACCCAGGCCAGGGTAAAATCCCTTAAAATCCAAGAAGAGAGGCTTCTCAGTATACTTGAGAAGGCAGAAAGATTACAGGATATTATAGAATTGGAGAGTGAGCTATCCAGGGTCAGGTATGAAATTGAGAACTATACGGGTACGTTGAAAAGGCTGGAGCAAATGGTCAATTTCTCGCGGATCCATGTGGATGTATATGAGGTTAAGGAGATAAAGGTTACGGAACCGGACCCTGATACTTTAGGTGAACGGATAGTCCGGGCATTTAAAAATTCCCTAACCGGCATTGGAATGTTTTTAGAGAATCTAATCATTTTCCTAGTGGGAGCCTTACCATATCTGATTTTGCTGATTCCCATCGGTTGGGTAATATGGTTACTTGGAGTAAAACTTGTTGCTAGGCGGGCCAAAAAAGGAACGGAGGATCATGATGATGGACAATAGGAAGTTAATCTACATGCTGGTAGGGGTATTCCTTGTGATTAGTGCAGTTGCCATTACAGGTATAATAGCTGCCAGGGGGGCTATAGGTTCCGATGCCAATCTAAATATTGAAAGGGCTGGCGATAAGGTGAGAAACAATACCTTGACAGTAACGGGAACAGGAAAGATTAGCGTAAAGCCTGATGTTGCTTATCTGGAGGTGGGGGTCAGGACGCTAGATAAGGACGCTAAGAAGGCCCAGGATGAGAACAAGGCCATAATGAATACAATCATGACAAAACTAAGTTCCTTAAATATCGAAGAAAAGGATATCCAAACATCGACTTATAGCATTTGGCCAAGATATCACTATAGTAATAACAGGGAGAATTTGGAGGGTTATGAAGTTGAGAATATGCTTAGGATTACCGTTCGCAGAATTGATTCAGTAGGCGATGTATTGGATGCAATCTCTAAAGAAGGGGCCAACAGGTCCCATGGAATAAGCTTTGGTATATTGAATACCGATGCCATCTACGAACAAGCGCTGGAAAAAGCAATTGATGAGGCGAAGAGCAAAGCCGAAGTAATGGCAAATAAAGCGGGTGTGACCATTCATAAACCTTTGGCTATCTATGAGGGCAATCCTCCCAGGGAGATATATCCTAGCAGTATGGATGGCAGGTACTCAGTAGAATATGAGATGGACGGCGACGGGAGAGTACCCATAGCTGCAGGTCAACTGGAAATTGAAGCTCATGTAACCATAGTATATGGGGTAAGATAGTGAAAAGGTTTATGACTACAAAAGGTTGGATTAAGTTGTGCTGCTAATTGGATTTAAGTGCAAGAAAACGCAAATGGCGATGATAAGGAGAATCATCGCCATTAATATAGAATTTATTATTTACATGTGAAATTGTCTTATATTTATTGGCTTGGACTAATTATTTACCTATGAACATCTGGACATATATATATCCATATCTGGTGCTCTTTTCGACCCCGATTCCCATATGTGTAAAGTTGGGATTTAGAATATTTTTTCTGTGTCCTTCAGAGTTCATAAGGCCAACGTGGGCTCTTTCTACACTGCTGGATCCTGCCAGGTTTTCCCCTGCAGCCCTGTAGGAGATGCCAAACTTTTTCATCATTTCAAAGGGGCTGCCATAGGTGGGCGAGTTATGATCGAAATAGTTGTTGTCGCTCATATCTTTGGCTTTAACCTGGGCCACATTGGCCAGGTCGGCATCCCATGTCAGGGGTTTTAGACCCGCCTTTATCCTCTCCTGATTGACCATATCAAGCATCTGACCTTGTTGACCTCCTATACCCTGTGGTACTGGAGTGGGATCCGGTTTCTGCTCCGGAGCAGGTTTCTCGGGCTTAACTTCAGGTTGTGGTGATGGAGCGGGTAGTTCAGGCTTTTCAACAGGTTTTGGTTCATTTTCAGGCGTAGGAGCTGGTTGCTCCGGCTTTGTTTCAGGTTGGGGAGCAGGCACTTCGGGTTTTGTTTCAGGTTGAGGTGCCGGTGTATTTACTTCAGGTTTGGGCTGATACGCCTTATTAGAAAGGTTAGCATACCAGTTAGGGAAGTTAGAATACCAATTGTTAAACTTAAGCAGAATTTCGCTAATATCCCTATGGGATACTGAAATCACCCTATGCCTAATTCCTGTATGAATGTAATTTTTCGTATTATTGCCTTGGTTCCAATCATCGCCGTAAAATGCCATAGCGGGTGCTGATAGTACACCTAGAATTAGTGTTAAGGTTAGTATAAAGGCTACTAAGGACTTTTTCATGATTTAACCCCCTGATAAAAATTTGTTAAAATATTATGAAGTAATTACAGTACACAAGTTTCAACGAGATGTGTTAATATTACCCGAAGTCTATTGCTGCCTAATAGGAACTTATCACTTATTAAAGAGAGGAACATCTTACCATCTCGTCACAAACCTGTATATCATTTGTAATATATCTTAACACATTTGTAACAAAGATGCACTGCTCAAATTTTGGTAAAATACTGTGATTGGAAAGAAAAGCGTGGTATGATAGAATCAAAGTGTAAACAGTATGGTATCTAACCTGGGGCATTTTCTGTAAGGAAGTCATACGGAAGGGCCATAGGTATATTATGGAAAATGATTATGGTGAGAGGGATTTGATCGGTGGATAAGAAGAAAGTGATTATTATAGACGGTAATAGTTTGATGTATAGGGCCTTTTATGGTATTCGAGTTTTAACCACCAGTAAAGGCGTCTATACCAATGCGGTATTTGGCTTTACCAATATGTTATTTAATTTAGTAGATCAATATCAGCCGGATTATATAGGGGTAGCTTTTGACTTAAAAGGGCCTACCTTTAGACACGAAATATACGCTGACTACAAGGCCAACCGGCAAAAAACCCCCGAAGAGTTGTTACCACAATTTCAATTATTGAAGACTTTGTTAAGGGCCATGAATATAGCCATTTATGAAATGGAAGGCTATGAGGCGGATGATATTTTGGGTACTTTCTCCAACTTGGCAAAGAATCACGATTTTCATGCATTATTGGTTACCGGAGACAGGGATGCGCTGCAGTTGGTATCCCAAGACGTTACTGTCTTACTAAACCGTCGGGGCACCACGGATATGCAGATTTTTGATCCCGAGGAAGTGGAAAAGGTCTATGGATTAAGACCTGATCAGATTATAGATCTTAAGGCTCTTATGGGAGATAGCTCGGACAATATTCCTGGGGTTCCCGGGGTAGGAGAAAAAACTGCTTTGAAGCTTTTAAGCCAATATTCTACTTTGGAGCATGTTTACGATAACATTGATCAAATTTCCGGAAAAAGATTAAGAGAAAATTTAAACTTATATAGGGAGCAAGCTTTCCTTAGTAGGGAATTAGCTACCATTATAAAGGATGTGCCTATTGATTTTAATTTAAAAGACTGTAGTTACAAAATCCCCAAATCTCCGGAGTTGAGAGATATATTAGAGGAGCTGGAATTCAAAAGCATCATAAGTAAGTTGGATTTTGACGATGATGGTCGCTCATCAAAGATCTTGGAGAGATCAAAGGAAACCATAGAAGTAAAAGGCTTAGATCAGCTTTCTAACTATGTAAAACAAGGTTTAGTGAAGGAAAGAATCGGCCTGATCTTTGACGATAGTGCCATAACCTTCTCCTGGGATAAGAACCAGGTTTATCACATCAAATTATTCCGGGACATGTTAGATGACGGGTTGGACTATTACGATGTGCTAAAAGGTTTAGAGCCCATTTTAAAGGCTCAAGGGGTTGGAAAAATTGTTCATGATGGCAAGAAACTATTGCTAGAGGCTTCTAAACTGGGAATAGAGATAAGCAATCTTTTATTTGATACCTATATAGCGGCATATCTATTGGATCCCACCCATACCAGGTATGATATTAGGTATTTACTTTATGAGTATCTGGGTATAGAAGTGGACATTGTGGACGCCGCAGATCTACTCTTGTTGGCTGATGACTTTAAGGAAAGGCTAAGAGAAACAGGTATGGAAAAGCTCTATAAGGAAGTAGAACACCCATTGATTCAGGTGCTGGCCGATATGGAGATAACGGGTTTCAAGGTAAACGAGGCAATCTTAAGGGAGTTGGATGTGGAGTTTACCGCCATCTTGGAAGACCTGACCAAAGAAATATATGAAATAGCAGGCCAAGAGTTTAATATAAATTCACCTAAGCAATTAGGTGAGATACTATTTGAGAAGCTGGGATTGCCCGTAGTCAGAAGGACAAAAACCGGTTATTCCACCAATATTGAGGTCTTGGAACAGTTAAGGGATCAGCATGTAATTATTGAGAAAATAATTGAATACCGGCAAGTAATGAAGTTAAAATCTACCTATATAGATGGACTTTTAAGCGTGATTGATCCCCGGGACGGAAGAATTCATTCAAGCTTCAATCAAACAATAACTGCTACAGGTAGGATTAGCAGTACTGAACCGAACCTTCAAAATATTCCTGTACGTATGGAGATGGGTAGAAGGATAAGAAAGGTCTTTGTAGCCAGCGATGAAGACCATGTTCTATTGGATGCAGACTATTCACAGATAGAGCTGCGAGTATTAGCCCATATATCGAAGGATCCTACTTTCATCCATGCATTTGAAAACAACCAGGATATACATCGTAGAACAGCTTCTGAAGTACTGGGCATACCCTTGGAGGAGGTAACGCCGGAACAGCGTAATGACGCAAAGGCAGTGAATTTTGGTATAATCTATGGAATAAGTGACTTTGGCCTGGCCAGAAATTTAGGAATACCAAGAAATAAAGCTCGCTTGTATATAGAGAATTATCTAAAAAGGCATCCTGGCATAAAGGAGTACATGGATAGGGTAGTTGAAGAAGGGAAGGAACAGGGTTATATTAAAACCCTCATGGGAAGAAGGCGGAATCTTCCGGAATTGTCATCGAGAAACTTCAACACTCGTTCCTTTGGTGAAAGGGTTGCCATGAATACACCTATCCAAGGGACGGCGGCGGATATTATCAAAAAAGCCATGAATGATGTTTATTATGAACTAAAAACCCGAGGCCTTAGATCTAAGCTGGTACTCCAGGTGCATGATGAATTGATTGTTGATACTTATAAGCCTGAATTGGATGAGGTAAAGGAAATACTTCGGGACAAAATGGAAAACGCTATGAAGTTATCCGTACCCTTGGTTGTGGATATTGGGGTAGGATCCAATTGGTATGACGCAAAATAACCCTGGACCTTCTGAGATTGTTAATACCAAAGATACAAGTATCAACCGGGATTCACATAAGACAGCTTAATTGGAGGATACAATGAGGATTATCGGTTTAACAGGTGGTATTGCTGCTGGAAAGTCCCAGGTTTCGAGAATTTTGTCCGAACTTGGGGCAATAATCATTGATGCAGACGTTATAGCCAGAGAAATAGTAGAAAAGGGTACTTCGACTTGGGAAGAGATAAGAGATGAATTCGGTGAAGAATATTTTCTGGCTGATGGGAGTCTGAATCGTAAAAAGCTGGGAAAATTAGTGTTTTCCGATAAACATGCCCTACGAAAGTTGAATGATATCACCCATCCAGCCATAAGAAATAGTATAATTTCTAGGCTAGATGAGCTGAAAACCCAGGATTATAAAGGGGTTGTTGTAGTAGATGCGGCTTTATTGCTTGAAGTGGGATGGGATGATTTGGTTGATGAAGTATGGGTGGTTGATGCGCCCTTGGAAATTAGGATAACCAGGCTTATGGATCGGGACGGTTTATCCAGGGAAGAGGCTTTAAATCGCATTAACAGCCAAATGACACAAGAGGAAAAAAACGAAAAAGCAGATAAAATTATTAAAAATGAATCCAATATGGACAATCTTGAAAAACAGGTGGAACGGGCTTTGGAACATACCTTGAAGGGAATATATATGCGGTGAAGGGATAGCAGGACAGGTCATGAGAAAAATTATTATTTGGGTAATATTGTTAATTTTTATAGGTATTATTTTTTTGTACTGGTTTTTAAAATCTCCAATAATACAAAAAAAAATCTATCCTCTAAAGCATAAAGAGGAGATACTTAAATTTTCACGGCAATATGATCTGGATCCTCATCTAATCATGGGTATCATATGGGTTGAGAGCAAGTTTATACCCGAGGCTACATCCAGTAAGAATGCCAAAGGACTGATGCAAATTGTTCCCGATACTGGTAAGTGGATTGCAGATCAAATAGGCGTCGAAGGATACAAGGAAGAAAGTCTCTATGATCCTGAGATCAATATCAGATTCGGTTGTTGGTATTTTGCTTATTTGCTTGAATTTTTCGGTGGAGATGTAGATTTGGCTTTAGCTTCATATAATGGCGGGATGGGCAACGTGATGAAATGGCTTAAGGACAGTAGGTACAGCGATGATGGAAAGCATCTTAAGAGAATACCTTTTAAGGAAACCAGTGATTATCTGGAAAAGGTGGAAGATGCTTATAAACAATACAAAAAACTATATGAAATTTAATTTGGAAGGAAATGCCCCTATGATACGTAAAATTTTATACAGCTTGGTAATCTTTTTCTTGATATTTGCTACAATGGGGTGCAGCATTTCAAAAATTCTACCTATACAGCAGGATGAAACTCAAGAGGATACCAGAGAAGAAACAGGGCTGCTCCCAGAACTCACCTTACCTACTATGGGAGGACAATTAAGGATACCTATTTCACAGCCTGATAGTATAGATCCACTTCTTACTAAGTCCAGGGATTTTATTAATTTCTCGGGGCTTATTTATGAAGGCTTATTTTCCTATGATAAGGACCTTAACATAGTTCCTATGTTAGCTGAATCCTGGGAGGTAACCGATGGGGGGAAATTATGGCGATTTTACCTTCGAAAGGGAGTCAGTTGGCACCATGGAGGTGAATTCACTGCCAAAGATGTAAAACATACCTTTGATATATTGTTAAATCAGGCGCAAGGTCTTGAGAAGGAAGAGGTTGGATCAATCCACGCAAAGAGACTTTTTGACGGTAGGAATATCGCACGTATGGAGTTTGTCATCAATAACCCTTACGCAGTTGATTTGATTTTAAATGAGCCAACAGGAATTGGGCTATTGGAAGCTATGACTTTTCCTATACTGCCTGCCGGCGAAGAAGAGCATGATTTTGGTCTAATGGATATAGAATCCCTCAACGGAACGGGTCCATACAAAGTGGAAGCAGGGAGCATAGAAGCAGGCGGGGAAGTTAGATTGGTAAGAAACGATGAATGGTGGGGTTCACCAAAACCTTATATTGACAGTATAGTAGCCAAGGTGTATGAGGACAATGTACAATCTGTAGAGGCTTTTAAAGGCGGCCAGGTAGACCTGGTGGATACCCATGTGATATATGGGAAAACCCATGGTATGGGAGGTCAGGTACAATCATATCCCTATTTGACTCAGTACTTCAACTATATCGGTATCAATCATAATTATCCAGGTATACTGAGGAATGTAACAACTAGACAAGCCATAGCTTATGCTATAGACAGGAAGGATATTCTACCCAGGGTTTATTCTGGCAATGCTCAAGCGGTTGATGTCCCTATACCTCCAGATGCCTGGTATTACAATTCGGATTTGAGGGTGTATGATTATCAGCCACAAAAGGCGCTTCAGTTACTCAGCCAGGTTGGATTGATGGATACTGATGATATTGATATACCAGATGTAGATGTTGAAGATGAGGAGGAAACTCAACGTCCTACATTCACCATCAATGTCCATATGGACAATATCCTGCATAAAGAGGCTGTAAATCTTATTGTAAAACAATTAGGGGAAGTTGGCATCGATGTTAAAATAAGGCTTCTACCTTGGGATGAGTATATTACTGCCCTTGAGGAAGGAGACTTCGAGGCTGTTTTCGTAGAATACTATTCCGATATAGCCACCGATCTAAAACCTTTCTTTTATTCAAGGGAGCTTCCCCAGGGCTTTAACAATTATGCAGGATACAGTAACGAAGAATTGGATGGCTTGCTGGATAGAATTGATCAAATAAATGATCCATCAGAATTTAAGGATATATACAAGAGAATTCAGGAAATTTTGGTTGATGAGCTACCGATTATCAGCTTATACTATAGGACCTCATCTATTATAACCAATGAAAGGGTACATGGAATAAGAGCACCTAGAGAGCTTATGGTTTTTAGGGATATAAATGAATGGTATTTATCTAAATGACCACAGATTTATATACAAGCAACAACGAATTAATATCGACCTTCTGTTTTATACTATATATACTATAATTTTTCATCCTTGACAGGAGTATAACTAGATATTATAATAATATTTGTTACTCCAATTTGGTGTAATAAATAATTGCGGATGTGGCGGAACTGGCAGACGCGTACGGTTGAGGGCCGTATGATAATTGCATCGTGTGGGTTCGAGTCCCACCATCCGCACCATAGATTATGGAGAGGTTATTGTCACCTCTCTTTTTTATTTAACCCGGGCTATACACTGGCATTTTTAATACCAGGTAGGATACCAGGTGAATGATATCTTTCCTTGTAATAAAATTAACATTAAAGTAAGCTTTGGATTTAACTTTGCCAGGTTATCGAGTGATAGTTATATAACAAATAATCTATATCAGAAACAGTAAAAGGAAAAATATATTTGCACCAGATTAGAATATCTCCTATAGGATAAGCTATAGTAGACATTCTATTATGAAAAGGTGATGGTATTCTGGACAAAGGCAGACTTTTGAAAATCGGTATTATCGGTGCTGTGGCTGGCTTGTGCAATGGACTGTTTGGATCAGGGGGAGGGATAATAGTAGTGCCCTCAATGATTTATCTGTTAAAAGTGGAAGAACATGATGCTCATGCTACAGCTATCGCTGTAATTTTGCCCCTATCCCTTGCAAGTATCCTTATATACTTTACGAACAACTATTTCGATTGGAATATTGTATGGAAAGTATGTGCAGGGAGCGTACTTGGAGCCGGTTTAGGAGCCAGGCTATTGCCCAAAATACCTGTGGGCATATTGAGCAGGATATTTGCCGTTTTTATGATAATGGCGGGATTAAGGATGCTTTTTTAGATGATATTGTTTCTGATAGGCTTGGCCTCCGGGATAGTGAGCGGAATGGGAATGGGAGGGGGCACCATCCTAATTCCAGCCTTGATATTCTTGGCTGGAGTACCGCAACATTTGGCACAAAGTGTAAACCTCAGTGTCTTCTTTCCTGCTTCCATTTGTGCATTATGGATCCATACTAAAAATAAACACGTTAGATACAAGCTAGCCCTGAAGATAATTGTGGTTGGTGTGGTTGGATCCCTTATTGGGTCAGTTATTGCAGTATCCATGTCTACCCAAATCCTTCGTAAACTGTTTGGAGTGTTTATTCTGGCTATGGGAGTGTACGAGCTGTTCAGAAAAACCAATGATAAAGATAAGAAATAGAACATATTAAGGGAATCTATCTCACTTGTTCATAGATGGGAGTACTCGTTGTCTAGTGCTAAAGATAACAGATTTAGATTATTTGTGTGCTTTTATGTAAGAATATAAAAAAATCATTACATTTTACAACAATTTATGTTATAATACATTTGTGTTAAAAATCCGGCGGGGATTCGTTGTGAATCCCTAGTCGGCTTTTTTCATGTTGGGGAAGTGTTATTTATTTAACGAAAATCCCACAAAAATAGATATTTATGGTAAAATATTATTACCATGGTTTTACAGGTACCAATGTCAAGTTTACATTGAGATAATCAACAATCCACAAATACAGCCGGGTTTATTCATAAGATGGAGGCATAGACTGGGCTGGTTATAAAATTGACGAAAGGGTTAGGTAAAGGAAGGTGTTTGTTAATGGGGTTTGAATTATTTTCATTTTTTAAGGGGGGAGTCCACCCTCCTGGCAATAAGCATTTCACTGAGGACAAACCTATTGAGAAAGCAAAAGTGCCCGCTTTAGTTTATATACCCCTTCAGCAGCATATCGGCGCCCCTTGTGAGCCTACAGTAAAGCCTGGTGATCAAGTTAAGATGGGTCAGGTGATTGGTCAGCAAAAGGGTCATGTTTGCGCCCCAATCCACTCCAGTGTCTCAGGCAAGGTCAAATCCATTATCCCATTTGCAACGGCACATGGTAGCAAGATACAGACTATTGTAATTGAAAACGATGGATTGGATACCCCTGCAGAGTCTATAATAGGACGGAATGTAGATGAGGTTTCAGCTCAAGAGATTTTGGACACCGTTTTAAATGCAGGGATTGTTGGTTTAGGCAATGCTACATTTCCTACCCATGTAAAGCTATCCCCGCCTGCGGATAAGGTTATAGAGGCCGTTATCCTTAACGGTGCTGAATGTGAGCCCTATTTAACGGCAGACCATCGTCTAATGGTAGAGGAACCGGATGCGGTTGTTGGGGGATTAAGACTCATAATGAGGGTATTAGATGTAGAGACAGGATATATAGGGATCGAAGACAATAAGCCGGACGCCATAGCTGCTATAGAAAAAGCAATAGGGGATTATCCTAATATTACCATCAAGACTTTGAAAACTAAGTATCCTCAAGGTTGTGAACGGAATTTAATAGAAACCATAACAGGTAGGCAGGTACCATCGGGCGGATTGCCAATGGATGTGGGTATCATAGTAAACAATGTTACTACAGCGGCACAGATATATAAGTCAGTCAGTACCGGAATGCCACTGATAGAAAGAACAGTTACCATTACAGGTAGAGGGATAAACAATCCTAGGAATCTTCTAGTGAGGTTTGGTACCCTTGTTAGTGATGTAATAGAAGAATGTGGCGGATTATCCTGCGAGCCAGGCAAAATAATAATAGGCGGACCTATGATGGGAGTGGCACAACACACCATGGATATACCGATTACAAAGGGTGTTTCCGGAATTGTTTTTATGCCACGTGATGAGGTTAAGGAAGAGGAGATACTGCCGTGTATCCGATGTGCAAAATGTATCCAGGTCTGTCCTATCCGCCTGATGCCGTTAAGCATAAGCGCACATTCCCTGAGGGGTGAATATGACACCTGCGAGACTCTTCACGCCTTGGATTGCGTCGAATGTGGTGCTTGCTCATATATCTGTCCCTCTAAAAGACCACTGCAGGAGTCCATCAAGCTGGCTAAGCAAGTGATCATCGACAGAAGAAGAAATGAGAATTGACAGGATACACCGGTTTGTTTATAAGATGAGACATTACAATTTCTTCGTATGTTAATAGATTCAAGAAGCTTCAAAGAGTAAGATATCAAACAGGTTAGAATAGGTACTAATAATTCAATTCCAAGAATTTAACTGGCTGGTTGTTTTACAGCGGTGCTTTATAATTAGTGAGAGGTTTGGAGGGAAAGGAATGGATAATACATTAATAGTTTCTGCTTCTCCCCATATTAGATCCAAGGAATCGGTATCGCGTATAATGTTGGACGTAATACTGGCGTTGATTCCGGCGGCGATTGCTGCGGTGATCATTTTTGGGTGGAGGGTATTATTAGTCATTGTAGTTTCCGTCTTGGGCGCGGTAATTACTGAGGCTATAATACAAAAGCTGATGAAAAAACCCGTAACTATAAAAGATCTAAGCGCAGTAGTGACAGGTATTCTATTAGCATACAATATGCCACCTACTATTCCGCTATGGATAGTTTTGATCGGTTCAATAATAGCAATTGCTCTTGTTAAGCAGGCTTTTGGTGGGTTGGGTCAGAATTTTATGAATCCTGCCTTGGCAGCCCGGGCTATCTTATTTGCTGCTTGGCCGGTAGAGATGACAAATTGGCAAAGACCGTTAATCGACGCTTTTAGTAATGCAACCAGCAGCGCAACCCCCCTACCCATACTAAAGGATGGGGAGACATGGGCAAAGTTACCGCCTCTATGGGATGTTTTCGTCGGTAAAATTGGAGGAAGCATTGGCGAGATATCGGCTTTGGCTCTATTGTTGGGGGCAGCTTATTTGCTTATCAGGGGAGTTATAAACTGGCGGATCCCCTTAACCTATATCGGTACCGTTGGATTGTTGACATGGATATTCGGAACAGATGGTTTTTTCACAGGTCGGGGTTTATACCATATTTTTTCAGGTGGACTTATTTTAGGTGCATTTTTTATGGCAACTGACTATCCTACATCGCCGGTAACACCTATTGGTCAGATTATTATGGGTATAGGTTGTGGTATTATAACATCTGTAATCCGTTTGGTGGGTGGATATCCGGGTGGTGTATCTTATTCTATTCTTATCATGAACGTGGCAACACCTCTTATAGAAAGGTATACAAGGCCTCGAATATATGGGGAGGTGAAAAACAATGTCTGATATTATGAAAATAGGATTCAGACTCTTTATAATTACGGTAATCGCTGCAATAGTTATGGGAATTACCAATATCGCTACAGAAGAACCTATAAGACTTCAACGGATTAAGGCCGAGAATAAGGCGAGGCAAGTTGCGCTTCCCCAGGCGGAGGATTTTAGGCAATTGGATATAGAAGGAGGATCCTGGGGGAACGGGGGAGCCGAAATAGTAGAAATATATACCGGCTTATCGGGTGATAATGTTGTCGGTTACGTCTTTAGAGTGAAGGCGATGGGTTATGTGGGAGATATAGATATCATCTTGGGTATAAATACAAATGATGAAATTGAGGCTGTTGAAATAGGCGAACATAGTGAAACTCCTGGTCTGGGCGCAAAAGTTAAGGATAAGGCCTTCCTGGAACAATTTCATGGAAAAGGTACAGGGGCCCAGCTTGCCGCTGTCAAGTCTCTAAGTGAAGATGGGAGTGTAGACGCCAGCAGCAGTTCCACTGTAGATGCAGAAAGTAGCGCAACTACCGAAACGGAAAGTAGTGCTACGGTAGATGCAGAGGGCAGCGCAACTACCGAGTCAGACGACAGTGCAATTACTGATACAGAGGGAAGTGCAACGACCGATACAGAAGGAAGTGCCACACCGGATGCGAGTGGCAGTGCAACTGTGGATGGCAGCAGCAGCGCTACAGGGGGAGCTACAGGAAGCGTACAGGAGATACAGGCAATATCAGGTGCTACCGTAACCTCGGGTGCTGTTACCAGGGCGATTAATCTGGCTATTCAGTATTACAACCAAATTATACTAAGTGGGGGTGGGTACTAATGAAGGCATCAAAGGCCATAATTAACGGAATAATAACCGAAAATCCAACATTTAGATTGGTACTGGGAATGTGCCCTACCTTGGCTGTAACTACAGCAGCCATAAACGGAATAGGCATGGGACTTGCCACTGCCTTTGTCCTAATAGCTTCTAACCTAGTAATATCCCTTTTGAAGGACTTCATACCATCCCAGGTAAGAATTCCAGCATATATAGTTGTGGCAGCAACTTTTGTTACTGTTACCGGGATGCTTATGGAGGCCTTTGTGCCGGCCTTATACGAGAGTTTGGGGATTTTTATTCCGCTAATCGTTGTTAATTGTATTATCCTTGGCAGGGCTGAGGCTTTCGCCTCAAAGAATTCACCTCTAGTGGCTATAGCAGACGGTATAGGGATGGGGCTCGGATTCACCCTTTCCTTGACCCTCTTAGGGATAATAAGGGAGATTTTAGGTGCGGGAACCCTATTTGGTATGCAGATTATGCCACAGGCCTATAATCCGGCGGTTATTATGATCTTGCCGCCTGGAGCCTTTGTGACCTTAGGGTTGCTGCTTGGGTTATTAAACAAACTAACAGCTAAAACCAGATAGGGGGGAGGATTGGACATGGATTATGCAGGAAAATTGTTTTTAATATTGTTGAGTACAGTATTGGTAAATAATTTCGTATTGTCCAGATTCTTGGGTATATGTCCATTTCTTGGAGTGTCAAAAAAGGTATCGACGGCCATGGGCATGGGGGCGGCAGTAATATTTGTAATGACTTTGGCGTCACTATTTACCTATATAATACAATATGCAATATTGGAGCCGCTGAATCTGGAATATCTACAGACCATTGCTTTTATATTGGTTATTGCTGCGCTAGTTCAATTTGTAGAGATGGTTATTCAAAAGATGAGTCCAACCCTGTATCAGGCTCTCGGCGTTTACCTTCCCCTTATAACCACCAATTGCGCGGTTTTAGGGGTAGCTATAATAAATATCCGCGAGAATTATGATTTGCTTCAAACATTGGTTAATGGAGCCGGTGCGGCACTGGGCTTTACCTTAGCCTTGGTCCTAATGGCTGGGATAAGGGAAAGATTGGAGCTTTCGGATATACCCGAGCCTTTGAAGGGCTTTCCCATTACCTTGATAACCGCTGGACTAATGTCAGTGGCATTCTTAGGATTTCAAGGGCTTATAAATTAGGGGGGATATTATGCTAATTGATATATTGATGCCTGTTCTCAGCCTGGGCGGTATGAGCTTGTTATTTGGGGCGGGGCTGGCCTTTGCATCCCAAAAGTTCGCTATTGGAACTGATCCAAAAGAGGAGCAGATACGGCAAGTTTTACCAGGGGTCAATTGCGGTGCATGCGGTTATCCCGGTTGTGACGGATTTGCTGCAGCTGTTGCAGCAGGTCAGGCTCCCATAACCGGTTGTACGGTAGGTGGATCTAGTGTTGCCCAGGATATAGGATTGATTATGGGTTTGGAGGCAGAAGAAACTCAACGGAAGGTTGCCAAGGTTTTATGCGCCGGGGATTGCGATAAGGCGACCAATAAATACCATTACGATGGCATAGAGGACTGTGTTGCAGCATCTATGTTGGCGGATGGACCAAAGGAGTGCAGCTTTGGATGTTTGGGACTTGGAACATGTGTTAGGGCATGTCCTTTCGATGCCATATATATCGACAAGGGGATTGCCGTTGTGGATGAAGAAAAATGCACCGGCTGTGAGATATGTGTAGCAGTCTGTCCCAAAAATATAATTGAGATGATCCCCGTTTCCAGTCAGGTTCAGGTGATGTGTAAATCGGAGGACAAGGGCAGGGATGTAAGAAAATATTGTACGGTAGGATGTATAGCTTGTAAGATCTGTGAAAGGGCATGCGAATATGATGCTATTAAGGTGGAGAATAATGTAGCACGGATTGATTATGACAAATGTGTCAACTGCATGGTATGCGCAGAAAAGTGTCCTACAAAATCAATTTACGCCGACTTTGAGAACAGGCGGCCAGAATTTGTAGGGATGAGTAATTGATTACCCTTGATAAGTATCCTATTGGGGAATATCACTATGCGAAGAACGAAGCCTCAGGGTCCTTGGATGGACCCTGGGGTACATTCTATTGGGCAGATGTTTTGGATGGCATGTCAGGCATAGTTGAAAGGTACGAAGGGAAAATACAGTTGATCTATTTGGATCCCCCCTTTATGACGGGTTGTATATACAGGTATCGTCAAAAAATAGGGGAAAAGGGTTATCTGGAGCATATCGCATATAGCGATAGATGGGTTGAGGGTAAAAAACATTACTTGGATTTTATGACAGAGGTATTCGAGCATGTATATAGCCTTCTCAACCCGGAGGGTTCTTTTTTTCTTCATGTTGATTATAGGACATGTGCCTACTTAAGGATCATATTAGATAAGATTTTTGGAGAAAAGAACTTCCTCAATGAAATAATCTGGCATTATCAAAGTGGGGGTAGAGCCAAAAGACATTTCAGCCGAAAACATGATAACATCCTTTTCTACCGAAAATCCCCGAAACATTATTTTAATATGGAAGCTTTGGGAAAAGAGCGGGGCACTAAGAAGCGCAACAATATGAAAATGCAGGTAGACGATAATGGAAGGGTGTCTTGGACTATTAAATCAGGAGGAAGGATATATAGATATTATGAGGATTCCAAGATATATCCCAGCGATGTTTGGACGGATATATCCCACCTACATCAACGGGATCCGGAGCGGATAGGGTATGATACCCAAAAGCCCGAGGCCTTACTTGAAAGAATAATATTATCTTCCTCCAGGCCAGGGGATGTGGTTGCAGATTTTTTTGCAGGTTCTGGGACTACTCTGTCTGTTGCCACAATGCTAAGTCGAAAATGGATAGGAATGGATTCTAGTCCACATGCTATGAATGTCTGTAGAAAAAGGTTGTTGGGTTTAGGTGCTAGAAACGATTTTGCTATTTATTACAAGGGAAAGAGCAGGCCTATAGGTAAATCAGAGCTGATTGTGGAGAAGCAGGTAGACCAATATCCAGATGATGGAGAAAATTCAAAAAGGATACACACCATAAGGATAGTGGATTACAAACCTGCAAGCGATACCAGGATTCATGTCCTGGAAAACGTGGATCAGGATATAAAGGGTATGGAATATATAGATTACTGGGCAGTTGGACATATTAAAGGGGATTTATTTTATCCAATTAAATGTGTGTGGAGAATGGATGGTCAATCTGTAATAAACGATACTATTACATTGAACGGTTCTATGAATAAAGATCTGGTGGTCCACCTGGTGGATATTCTGGGGGATCAGCATTTCTACAAGTTTATATAGCTCCTTGCATTAGCCTTAATAGGCACTATAGAGCGTTTTAAGTGTGATGGAAGCTAAAACATGGGAAGAGGGCTATCGGATTAGACGTAGCCCTCTTCTTATTTATGACGATATTATGGTAGTTCATTTCCGGCAGCTCTGTATATGGTGTACCATTCCTCCCTGGTAAGGTTAACTCCTGATGCTTTACAAATATCCTTGAGCCGATTCGGATTGGTAGTACCTACGATGGGCTGCATTTTGGCAGGATGTCTTAGAAGCCATGCTATTGCAATAGCTGTATTGGTTACTCCCTTGATTTGTGCTATTTCATCAATTTTGGCATTTAACTCAGGAAATTTATCGTTGTCCAGGAATACGCCTTCAAAAAATCCATATTGAAAGGGAGACCAAGGTTGGATGGTGATATCATTTAGGCGGCAATAATCCAATATGCTACCATCCCTGTTTATTGCTGGGTCAATATTCATGTTGACATTTAGACCAGCATCTATCATGCTCGTATGGGTGATGCTTAGCTGTAGCTGGTTAATAATAATCTTGTGATTTAGGTATTTCTTAAGGAGCTCAATCTGCATAGGATTTTGATTGCTGACACCAAAGTATTTAACCTTGCCACTGTTATACAATGCTGTAAAGGCTTCGGCTACTTCTTCCGGCTCGACCAAGGCATCTGGGCGATGGAGTAAAAGGACGTCGATATAATCAGTCTGCAAGCGTTTGAGACTGCCATCTACCGCGGACAGAATGTGTTCCTTGGAAAAATCATAAAATCCCTTTCTAATTCCACATTTGGTCTGGATAAAAAATTGCTCGCGTATTCTCGGATTCATGCCGACGGCCTGGGCGAAGACTTCCTCACACTTACCTCCACCATATATATCTGCATGATCGAAAAAATCGATTCCCTCTTCCAACGCGGTGTTGATTAGGTGTGCCGCCTCTTTCAGGGGGAGACTTGAAATTCTCATGCATCCCAAAGAAATCTCTGATGCCAGGATTGCACCATTACCGATGTTGATTTTTTTCATAGGTTACACCACTTTCTTTTTTATTTAGACTCCAAAAGGAGTATAGGAGACCCTTATTAATACCTATCAAATACTCAAAATTTGAACTAAAGAAAGGATGAAATACAATAGTGGAACAGTATTAAGCCGCTTGTATAGAAGATAGCCATTCCTTCATCGAACCTTTTGGGCTCAAGAAATGATACTCCACTATTTTATTACCATCATCTACCGTTATCTTAGACCAAATTATCCAATCCGATTTTTCATAATAATAAAAATCGAAAACTTGTCCGTTATCATATATAACCTGAATTAGATGGCTACTATCAGTAACAGGACTAAATCTCTCTTTATCGTCAATGGTGAATCCCTTTGCTTTTACGATAAGATTATATAGCTCTTGTATGTTAGCCTGTTCCTTCTCATTTTCATTGGTCAATGAGATCGTAGAATTATCTAAGCGATTATCGGGATTATAATAGGTAACTTCTATTTTGATAATATCCTGATTTTTTACATTATCGCCTGACAGGATCTCAGAACCGTTTATTTCGTTGGAACAGCCAACCAGACTGGTCAATAATGCCCAGACAATAATCACTGCAATGATTTTAAAATTGTATCTGTTTTTCAATAAAATTCACTCCTTACTCTCTTATTTTACCACATGGATAAAAATATTCAAAATATCACAAAAATAGCTTTACATCAAGTACAGTATTATTTGTAATCATACTTGAGAAGTCATAAGAATTGGATAAAAACTTTATTCATAAGAATACTAGATTAGAAGGATTTTTACCATGAAAGGAAGAAATAGATATGGACGTGTTGTATTTAAAGGAGGCAAGTGAAAATTGAAGGATATTATTATAAAGAACTTAAATAAAAACATAAACTTATATGTCATTCCAGACAAGAAATTTAAAACCGTTTACATAAGCTATTGTTTCCACAGGGATTTAGATGAAGATTACACCTATAATGCCCTGGTACCCGCCATCCTAAAGCGAGGATCTGAGGGATATGAGAACCAAAAAGAAATAGGCATATATCTGGAAGAGCAGTATGGGGCCCTGTTCGATGTGGGAGTCCAGAAGAGGGGAGAGCGCCAGGTATTAAGATTTACTATGGATTTAGTCAACGAAGAATTTGTGGGGAAGGATGGTTTATTGGCCCAGGCCTTTTACTTTCTAAACAGGATCATCACCAAACCAGTATTGGAAGGATCTATGTTCAAAAGTGATTATGTAAATCAAGAGAAGGAGAATTTAAAAAACAGGATCCTGGCTATGATAAATGACAAGATGCAGTACAGTATGGAGCGCTGTATTCAGGAGATGTGCCGGGGAGAGAAATACGCCAGGTATGTCTTGGGTAATATTGATGACCTTAATTCTTTGGATCCGGAAAAATTGTATGAAGTTTATAAGGATATAATAAGGAGTAGTCCTCTGGATATCTTTGTTGTTGGCGATGTGGATCCTGAAAAGGTTGCAATCCTTATAAATAACAGCCTGGATCTTGAAAGATCGCAAATTAAACTCATTCCGGAAACTATAATAAAGAAGATTGGGGTAAAGCAAAGGGAAGTAGTAGAAAGAATGGATATATCTCAGGCTAAACTAAACATCGGCTTTAGGACCAATGTTGCGGTTAATCAGAATGAATACTTTCCCTTGGTGCTTTATGCCGGCATTTTGGGAGGAGGCCCCCATTCGAAGCTGTTTATAAATGTTCGTGAGAAGAGCAGCCTCGCCTATTACGCCTTTGCAAGGCTGGAAAAGTATAAAGGCCTAATGCTCATAGGTTCAGGTATAGATCAAATGAACTATAAGCAAACCTTAGATATAATTATGGAACAGGTAGAGGATATAAAACGTGGCAGGATAAGCGATGCGGAATTTACTGCTTCTGTGAACGCGATAACCACTTCCTTAAAGGCTGCAAAGGATGATCAGGGACAATTGGTGGATTATTATCTGGGCAACGCAGTTACCGGAGCTCAATATACTTTGGAGGATTTCATTAGTGAGATACAAAAAGTGAAACCGGAAGACGTTGTTGAAGTTTCTAAAAAGATAAAGGTTGATACAGTCTATCTGTTAAGTCCGGAGGAAGGAGATGCTGGAAGATGAAAAAGGTTATAGAAAATAAACTATTAAATGAGAAATTGATATATAACAGGCTAAGTTCTGGACTTGATGTGTATATATTGCTTAAACCTGGATACAGTCGTCAATTTGCCATTTATGCAACCCGCTATGGTTCTAATGACAGTCAATTTGTCCCATTAGGACAGCGGGAACCCATTACAGTCCCAGACGGAATTGCACATTTTTTAGAGCATAAGTTGTTTGAAGAAGAGAAGGGTAACGTGTTTGAGGAATATTCCAGGTTGGGAGCACAGCCCAATGCTTTCACGAATTTCAATATGACTGCTTATCATTTTACTTCCACAGGCAACTTCTATGAATGTCTGGACGTGCTTTTAGGTTTTGTGGGAAGACCCTACTTTACTGACGAGAACGTTGAAAAGGAAAAGGGGATAATTGCCCAGGAAATACGAATGTATGAAGACAATCCTTATTGGAGGGTATATTTTAATCTACTAAGGGGCTTGTATCATGAGTTTCCGGTCAGGAAGGATATCGCGGGTACTGTGGAATCAATATATAAAATTGACAAGGAAACCCTATATGAGTGCTATAGGACCTTCTATCACCCATCCAATATGGCTCTATTTATTGCTGGAGATGTAGACCCCGATAGGGTTTTCGATCAGGCTGAAAAAATGGTAGTTAAGAGATCTGGCAAGAATGAAGCAAGGGATATAAAGAGAATATTCCCGAAAGAAGCCAAGGGAGTTAACAAGGACAGGATAGAGGAGCGGTTGGCAGTTGCCAGACCTATCTTTGCCTTGGGCTTTAAGGATGAGGATACAGTTAGAGATGGGGACAGGTTATTAGATAAAATAATTGCCAATGATATTATTCTGGACATGCTTATAGGTACCAGTACAGATATTTATGACAAACTGTATGAAGAAGGTTTGATTGATTCTTCATTTGGCAATTATTACACGGGCGAGAGATATTATGGATACGCTATTATGACAGGACAAACCCAGGATCCGGAAAGGGTAGCTGATTCCATATTCAATGAGATAGTAAAGCGGAGATCACAACCCTGGGAACAGGAACATTTTAATAGAATCAAAAAGAAAAAAATTGGGGAGTTTATCAGGCTGTTTAATTCTCTGGATTCCACTTGCATACAGTTCGTATCCATGCTGTTTAGGGATATTCAGCTATTGGATTATCTTGAAAGATTGGAAAGTATAACCTATAATGAAGTAAAAAAGGAATTTAATGAGATTTATAGAAAAGAAAATAGCTGCCTTTCCTCGATTGTACCATTATAAAGTTATTAGCTTTCCAATAGGGGGGATATAAATGAGTGGTGTTGCGTTTTATATATTTGGAAAACCGATTTACTGGTATGGTATCATCATAGCTCTGGGGGTAATGATAGGAATCTATTTAGCCATGAGATATGCAAAGGCTTTAGGGTATGACCAGGAAATGATAATAGATTTCTGTTTGTTGGCAATACCCATGGGGATTGTAGGTGCTCGCTTGTATTATGTGATATTTTCATGGGAGTATTATAGTAAAAATCTCATAGATGCCTTTAAAATCTGGGAAGGAGGCTTGGCAATCTATGGTGTTGTTATTGGGGGATTAATTAGCGCCTATATCTTTGCACGAAGAAGGAAAATAGATTTCTGGGACCTTTGTGATATAGTTGCTCCCAGCCTGATCTTGGGACAGGCCTTAGGTCGATGGGGCAATTTCTTTAACCAAGAAGCTTATGGATATCCCATAACCAATCCTGCCTGGCAATGGTTCCCTGCTGCAGTATTTATTAACGATACTGGTCAGTGGCATATGGCAACTTTTTTCTATGAGTCCATGTGGAATTTCATGGTTTTCTTTTTTCTTTTATTTTACAAGAGAAAAAGGAAGAATCCCGGGGAAATGATATTACTGTACCTGATATTGTATTCTTTAGGCCGATTCTTTATTGAAGGACTAAGAACTGATAGTTTGTATTGGGGACAGTTTAGGGTATCACAGGTTTTAAGTGGTCTACTAATTATATCAGGCATTGTGATGTTCGTTATAAGGAGAAAAAAAGCACTCAGCAGTGAGAAAGAAAACCTAAAAGAAGAGGGTTAACCCCTCTTCTTTTAGGTTTTAGCTAAATTTAATTAAAAATTCATTAAAAGATTATATTTGGGAAAAATAAAATTGGCAGGTATACCATATTGCATATGGAATTTAGCCGTGGATTTTTATAAGGCAATAATGAATATGCACTTGTAACAAATTCCATTAATTAAATTCCCGGTTTTGGTTCAATATATGGGTATACCGATTATAGTGATACTGGTATATCTGAAGGAAACGCGACAAGAAGGAAAGGAGCATATAAAATGGCTGATGACAATGTACGTAGGGACGATGATCGCCAGCAAGAAGGTAGAGGCAGGGGTTGGATGGGTATAATAATTCGATTCATAGTGGCCTCCATAGTGCTTATGGTAACTGCGGCTGTTACTCCGGGATTTAGATCAATGGGGTTCGGAACGGCATTACTGGCCGCATTGATAATAGCAGCAATGGATTATGTAATTCAAAAACTTTTCAAAATAGACGCATCGCCCTTTGGCAGGGGCATATCAGGATTTATCCTATCAGCGGTAATAATATATTTAACCCAGTTTTTTGTCCCTGGTATGGAAATAAACCTTTTGGGTGCTGCTATAGCTGCCTTGATTATCGGGGTAGTTGACGCTATAATTCCTGCCCATGTATTATGACTTATCCTACCCACCAGGATGAAGCGTCCTCCCGACTAATTCTGATAGTTGATGTATGATCATAAGTCTTAGGCGTGTTTTTAAGGGAGCTTTATAGGTCCTCCTTATAGCACGCCCTTTGTTTTGCTCACTATCATTATCTGAGGTTTTCAGGTTGCTTGAAAAAAAGCTGATGATACTGTATAATGGGGTTGACAAGACCCTATTGTATGATGAAGAGGTGCAACCATGACCATTGAATCATTTATGGTTAGAGATGACATCCAGGAATTTATCAAGGAAATAAAAGCATATGACAGCATTCGCCTGGACGAAATCCCTGAATATCGTTTATTTATTTCCCAAATTGAGGAATTCTTTGATAAAAAACTGGGTAAGAACACAGATGATGATGAAGATCGAAAAACTATCTCTAAAACCATGATCCAGAACTATATTAAGGATGGGCTTATTATGCCTCCGGAAGGTAAATCATATAATCGAAACCATATAATATTGTTGGCGTTAATATATAATTTAAAACCCATACTTACAATTAGGGATATAAAGAAACTCCTGTTGCCAATCTTGGAAATGGCTGATGATGATAGCCAAACAAATAAAATAGAGAGTATGTATAGTACATATTTTGCCCTGAAGGAATCCTATTTAGACGAATTTATTAATTTAATAGAGCATGACTTAAAAATTATGGATGAAAAACTGAATGAGGAATATAACGGAGAATGGCAAAAGATACCTAAAATATTGCTGGTTTTAATGTTAATAACCCAGGCAAATATACGGAAAAGATTAGCCGAGCGTATAATAGAATTGTACTTTAACACTGAGGAGAGTTAGTCTCAAACCAGATTGCCTAATTTTATTATTGTTAGCTAATATGATGATTTATAAGGAAGCAAAGGGGGCTGTTTAGCCCTCTTTGTAGTATCGGTATTTGGGTTGGACCGAAACATTTCCTTATTGGGGAAAGATTACAAAATACAGCAGTCATCCTTGTAAAAACCGTTGAGTTCCAAATATAAAGTTTTATAAGCGTTGAAAAACGGTTATAAATACTATATAATAGAGTTAATATATCAGTGTGTCACGTGTATAAAAACTCTCAACAGGGATAAGTGCAAGGGGGAGGCTGGATGAAAAAAAGGAGTATAAGACCAAGAGGAGATGGTAGGCAAAGAACTAAACAACATAAGAGAAATTTTCTACACGGGAATTACATATATGTAACTGATCATGCGATAACCAGATACCGGCAACGGATAAAGAGGATCAGCTATCAAAACGCTAAATATTCCATTATCGAGAACGTAAAGAGAAGCAGGCTTATAGCCTTGACGAAGTATGGGGGACGGGAGATACGGGAAAACCGCGGTGTGATTTATGTGTGTGAGCTTCAGGGTAATTGCCTGTATGTAATAACAATACTGAACGGTGAAGTTGACATTAGATTTGTAGTTTAATAAGTAAAATGGTATAGGGACAATACAAGGTATTAACCTTATTTGTCTCTATTTAATATTGTCGTTTTATGAAAATCTATGGCATTATCTTAGATTAGGTAGTATAATATTAACAATACAGAAATAATTTTTCTAGAGGCGATAAATGTGAGAAACTTAACAATGTTGACAGACCTTTATCAGTTGACCATGATGTATGGCTATGATATAGCAGGGAAATCCGATGAAGTCGTGGTTTTTGATTTATTTTTCAGGAGAAATTCAGGAGATAGCGCCTATGCTGTTGCTGCTGGATTGGAACAAGCTATAGAATATATAGAAAACCTGCATTTCTCTGAAGATGATATAGAATATCTCCGAGATTTGGGGTTGTTCAATGAGGACTTTCTGAAAAGACTAGAGAATATTAGGTTTACAGGTGATATCGATGCCATTCCAGAAGGTACTGTTGTATTCCCAAACGAGCCCCTTATCCGTGTTAAGGCGCCAATATTTGAAGCACAGCTAATAGAGACAGCTCTGCTCAATATTGTAAACCATCAGACTTTGATTGCTACAAAGGCTAGTCGAGTAGTTCAGGCTGCACAAGGCGACAGCGTATTGGAATTTGGATTAAGGCGGGCGCAGGGACCGGATGCGGGGATATATGGGGCTAGGGCCGCCATAATCGGAGGTTGTGATGCTACTTCCAATGTATTAGCGGGTAAGAAGTTCGGTATCCCTGTTCAAGGCACCCATGCCCATAGCTGGATAATGAGCTTCCCTACTGAACTGGATGCCTTTAGGGCATATGCCGATGCTTTTCCCAATAGCTGTTTGCTACTGGTGGATACCTATGATACCTTGAGAAGCGGTGTTCCTAACGCCATAACGGTGTTCAAAGAAATGCGAGAAAAAGGCCTCGAACCAGTAGGTATTCGTCTGGATTCAGGGGATCTGGCTTATTTAAGCAAGGAAGCAAGAAAGATGCTCAATGAAGCGGGTTTTCCTAATGCAAAGATAGTAGCCTCAAGCGATTTGGATGAAGATGTTATTTGGGATCTAAAAGCCCAAGGGGCAGCGATTGATGTTTGGGGTGTGGGAACTGCCATGATAACGAGCAAAAATTGTCCTGCCCTAGGTGGCGTGTACAAGCTAGTGGCAGAAGAAGTAAATGGTGAATTGGTTCCCAAAATAAAAATCTCCGAGAATGCATTTAAGATAACCAACCCGGGATATAAAAAGGTTTTTCGCCTTTATGATAAAGAAACCCATAAGGCAATTGCTGACTTAATAACGCTGGATCATGAAACCATAGATGAAACCAAGCCCCTAACTATCTTCGATCCTGTTGATACATGGAAACGGATGACCTTAACGAATTTTAAGGCCAGGCAGTTATTAGTGCCGATATACAGAAAAGGGAAGCGGGTTTATGAGTTGCCATCCCTTATGGACATTCAGAAGTATGCAAAAAAAGAGATGAGCACGTTATGGGCAGAATACAAACGATTGACAAAACCCCATGTATACAAAGTAGACCTGTCCGTTGAGCTATATAACTTGAAGAATCGACTTTTGGAAGAATATTCTTTTGAAAAATAGAGGATCTAGGACCTCCCCACAGTGTTGATAGTGGGGAGGTCCTTTTATTATCACCTATTAGCAGTATAGCACATATTATATATAAATATTTCCTATCGCTATGTTGTAAGAAATTGGATGGTGGTAATATGAGATTTGGACTGGCTTTATCGGGTGGTGGTATAAGAGGGGTTGCACACATAGGGGTTTTAAAGGCCTTAGAAGAAGAAGGTATGGTGCCCTCTTGGATAGCCGGTACCAGCGCTGGTAGTATAGTTGCAGGTCTCTACGCTTATGGTTACTCAACCCAGGAATTGGTGGAAATAGCCGTTGATCTCCAGCCTAAATATATAGATCCAAATTTTTCAGGAATGGCTCTGGGATTTGGACAATGGATTATGGGTATGGAGCCCTGTGTTGATGGTTTAGTAAAGGGTAAGGCTATAGAAAAGTATCTGAAAAAAATAACAGGCGGTATTAAGATGAGTGATATAAAAATGCCGCTGGCTATAACGGCTGTTGATATAAATAAAGCTGATTCTGTTATTTTCCTCAACAGGCGGATAGATATTCCGGCTGACGATGATACCGTATATATATACGATATGGATCTCTATAAAGCAATCAGGGCTAGTATTACTATTCCCGTAGTTTTTAAGCCCATTATTATAGACGGAAAACGCCTGGTGGATGGTGGGGTAACCAATAATCTTCCTATCGATGTCCTTAGAAAGATGGGGGCAAGAAGGATAGTTGGTGTGGATTTAGGGTATAATGGACAACTTAGGAGTGATGTTGATAATATAATTGAAATTGGCAGTCAGGCCTTAGATATCATGGCATACCAGATAACCTCTTTTAAGAGCTATGGCGCTGATTATATACTAAGACCTGGAATCTACGATGTTGCAATCAGAGATTCACGAAAACTAATGGAGTGCATTGATAGGGGCTATAATAGCGCCAAAGAGAATATTAAAATGATAAGAAAGGCAATTTTTAGTAGCCCTTCGACATCGCTATTCTACAGAATTTAGACCTGTATGGATGATATATTATATATGGGAGAATAATTACATGGTTAACTCCCCTAGAGCATACAGAAAGAAACCCATACAAAATATTGTATCATACTACTGGATAGCTAAAAACTGCATTTATTATGGTAAGAGTACAATTATAGTACTTTCCGGGGAACCATTATACAGGCTATGATGCAGGTCAAATATGGGGATAAACTCAGATAACGAATTCCAGGAGGTGCTGGCTTACCAATGAAGAAGTTTAGGATATCCTTATTTGGATATTGCAAAAAACAGGTAAATGCATATGTTCTGAGCCTAAGGAAGGATTATGAAAAAGAGCTTTCCAAAGGGAAGGATAGATTATGGGAAGTAAATGCAGAAAATAGAGAATTGAAGGCTAAACTATTGGAGTATCAGGAAAGGTTATCGAAGTATGGTGAACAGGAATTATATATTTCAAAGGCTTTGGTGAAAGCCGAAGAAAGTGCCCAGGCTATATTAAGAGAAAGTTATCAAAAAATAGAGATCGAAAGGTTAAAAATAAACCAGGAGAAAGAGAAATGGAAGACTAGGGAAAAGGAAATCATGAAACAGCTCCTGGATTTTCAAAATAAGGCCTATGAGCTGATGGAATCCTTCCAATCGGAGATTAACTATCTTACATCCAAAGAATTGATGTTGGCTGATGGTGAAGATAATGACAGTCGGACAGAGATAAGCAAGGATTTATTAAGTATTAGTTAAGCAAAAATAATAAGCTGGAGCCTTGATAGAGAATATCAGGGCTCTACTTTTTTACTTGATAGTTACTCTTTTGGTGGTAATAACCGCCTCTAATGACTTTGCCAGGAACTTGGATTTTACACCCTCCTTGCAAATTAGACAAAAAGTGATACAATACTAAACATGAATTAACCTTTAGTACCAGGTCAATAGCCATTATTGCTAGCTATGAGTTGATTTGATACGTTTGATGCTATAAGCAGAAGGAATATAAGACAATATCATACCATTACGGTGAGTTTAGATTTAAATGATGGAAACTTGGAGGAAAATCATATTGTACAAAAAAAACAATACTAAACTGCTGTTTGATATATTCATAACATTCTTCAAGATAGGTTCCGTTACCTTTGGTGGGGGGTATGCAATGATACCTCTAATAGAAAGGGAGGTAATATCCAATAAAGGTTGGATTAAAAATGATGAAGAAATTATAGACGTGTTCGCAGTTTCGGAATCCATACCGGGAGCCATTGCAATAAACTCATCCACCTTTGTGGGGTATAAGATAGCGGGGAGAAGTGGTGCAATAGCGGCTATGATGGGCGTAGTGCTACCTTCATTCATTATCATCACCCTTATTGCGACTTTCTTTTCTAAATTTCAAGACAACGAGATCGTTAAAGCGGCATTTATGGGTATTCGATCCGCTGTAGTGGCTCTGATTCTAATGGCTGCTATAAAGGTAGGAAAAAAGGCGATAAGGGATAAGCTTGCAACTGTCATTACCATAGCAACCGTAGTACTGATACTTATACTAGACATACACGCTATATTTACTATAATAGGCGGGGCACTAGTAGGGCTGATTGTCTACTTTACCTTACCCCATAAATTAAAGGATATCCATGGGGAAGGGGGAAATGTTAATTGATATATATAAAACTCCTCCTTACCTTTATGAAGATTGGATTATTTAGCTTTGGTGGAGGCTATGCCATGATTCCGATGATAGAAAAGGAAATAGAAGGTCATGGCTGGCTGAGTGCTACTGAGTTTTTTGATATAGTGGCTATAGCTGAGATGACCCCCGGTCCTATAGCTGTAAATTCAGCGACCTTTGTAGGTTATAGGACCGCAGGATATTTTGGGGGACTTATTGCTACTATAGGGGTAGCCATACCATCCCTGGTTCTCATACTAATAATATCCAGGTATTTTTTTAAGTTTCAAAAACACCCGTTAAATACCGCAGTCTTCTATGGGGTACGACCTGTTATAGCCGGGCTTATTGCAACAGCGGCTGTTTTTGTTTCAGAGACTGCAATTTTTAAAGAAAAGCTTACTACCAACCTTATCTTACAGCTGTTTTGCAATCCACTGAATGTTTTGAATATAGGTAGTATATTTATTTTTATTGTTTCCTTTATCATCCTAAGGAGAACAAAGTTCCACCCCATGCTAGTAATTGCCTTATCAGGGACTTTGGGGATACTACTGTTTTATGTATTTTAAGGCTACAAAAGTAGCCAAATGGAAAGTAAAAGTTGCCATGCATGGGATTATAAGGAAATAACCAAGAACAATGTAAAGGCGGGATATAATGCCACCGGTGAGCCTTCTAATAAAACCTGCATCCAGTAATTGCAATATGAGATGTAAGTATTGTTTTTATCATTCTTTAGCCGAAAACAGGGATGTAAGATCCTATGGGATTATGGATATTGAGACCCTGGAAATTTTGGTCGAAAAAACTTTGAATTTTTCAGATGTTACTTGCACTTTTGCATTTCAGGGTGGGGAACCTACCCTGGCGGGACTGTACTTTTTTGAAAAACTGATAGAATTTCAGAGAAAGTATAATAAAAAGGGCATAAAGATCAATAACACTATACAGACCAACGGTATGATCATCGATGAAGAGTGGGCAAAATACCTTTCCGATAACGACTTTCTAGTAGGCTTGTCATTAGATGGAACCAAGGATATACATGACATGAGCAGAGTAGACTCCAGGAATAAGGGCACCTTTAACAGAGTTATGAAAACCGTTGATCTGTTCAACAAACATAAGGTGGAATACAACATTCTATTTGTGGTCAATTCAGGAGTAGCCAGACGCATAACCAAGATATACAATTTTTTCAAGAGAAACGGTTTCAGATTTATACAGTTTATACCCTGCCTGGATCCTCTGGGCGAACAGCCGGGAAGGTTTCCTTATTCTTTAACACCTGAAAGGTTTGCTGGGTTTTTAAAGACCTTATTTGACGCCTGGTATACTGATATTAAAAAAGGCAATATGATAAGTATAAGATATTTTGATAACTTGGTTGGAATGATAATGGGATATCCACCAGAAAATTGTGGTATGTCCGGAATATGTCAAGTTCAATTTGTGGTGGAGGCTGACGGTGGAGTCTATCCCTGTGATTTTTATGTTCTTGATGAATGGTGTATGGGAAACCTTAAGACACAGGAACTGGATGAGCTGCGGGAATCTCAAGCCGCAAGAGACTTTGTGGAAGTCTCAAGATATATTGATCCTAAATGCAGGCAATGTAAATGGGTAAATTTGTGCAGAGGTGGGTGTAGGAGAAATAGAGAGCCTTTTATAGATGATAAGCCTGTCCTGAATTACTTTTGCTCCTCCTATATGGACTTTTTTGAATATGCCGCTCCAAGACTATACGAATTGGCTATGTTATTTAGCGATAGATAATATTGGGATAAGGCAGTGGACAGAATGGCTCAAGTAATCAAGAAAATAGGTCGGATAGTATTAAACTACATCAAACTGTTCCTAATTCCCTTTGTGTTTGTATTTATTATATTGGCCTTGTTGGT
>DGDX01000122.1:0-2129 GCA_002385665.1 Firmicutes bacterium UBA3941 | reverse complement strand
AAATACAGTTATTAGTCTTCTTATATTGACCTTTGGTTATGGGCTTATTTTATTAATACATTCCACCCATTCCGGGACCACCGCCGGCAGGCATTGCAGGTTCTGGTTCAGGGATATCAGCTACCAGACTTTCGGTTGTTAATACCATTGCTGCGATGCTGGCTGCATTCTGTAAGGCAGACCTGGTAACCTTGGTGGGGTCAATAATACCCTTTTCTACCATATCACCAAACTCATTTGCGAAGGCATCGAAACCGAAATAGGGTTCAGAACTTTCACGTACCTTTTCTGCTATTATGGATCCCTCAAAGCCTGCATTAATGGCAATTTGCCTTACAGGTTCTTCCAGAGCTCTCTTGATGATGTTGATACCTGTTAGTTCATCACCGGTTGCCTTAAGTTCTTCAATCGCCTTAAGAGATTTAATATATGCTACTCCACCACCGGGAACTATACCCTCTTCTACAGCTGCCCTGGTCGCATTCAGTGCGTCCTCAATTTTCAATTTCTTGTCCTTAAGTTCAGTTTCTGTGGCAGCTCCAACCTTGATAACTGCTACACCGCCAGCTAATTTAGCTAAACGCTCTTGAAGTTTTTCCTTGTCGTAATCCGAGGTGGTCTCTTCAATTTGTGCTTTGATGGCATTGATTCTATTATTAATCGCTTCCTGATCTCCGGCGCCCTGTACAATTGTTGTGTAATCCTTATCAACAGTGATTCTGGATGCACGGCCTAATTGATCAATGGTGGTCTCTTTAAGATCCAGACCTACTTCTTCTGAAATAACAACCCCGCCGGTCAGGATGGCAATATCCTCCAGCATTGCTTTTCTTCTGTCACCAAAACCAGGAGCCTTAACAGCTACACAGGTGAAAGTACCGCGTAGTTTGTTTACAACCAGAGTAGCCAGAGCTTCACCTTCGATATCTTCGGCGATTATCAATAATTTACCACCCATTTGTACCACTTGCTCGAGCACGGGTAAAATATCTTGAACATTACTCAATTTCCTATCTGTAATTAGTATATATGGATCTTCTAATTCAGCTACCATTTTCTCGGTATCGGTAACCATGTAAGCGGATACATATCCACGATCAAATTGCATACCTTCTACAACGTCCAACTCAGTAAGGAGGGATCTACTCTCCTCAACGGTGATAACGCCGTCTTTCCCGACTTTTTCCATAGCATCAGAAATAAGTCGTCCTATGTCTTGATCTCCGGCAGAAATAGCAGCAACCTGCGCAATGGCTTCCTTCTTTTCGATGGGTTTGCTTAGCTTTTTCAGGGAGTCAACAGCTGCTTCAACGGCCTTTTCGATACCTCGTTTAAGTATCATTGGATTGGCGCCTGCTGCAACATTTTTCAATCCTTCACGGATAATGGATTGAGCTAGAAGGGTAGCAGTAGTAGTACCATCACCAGCTACATCATTGGTCTTAGTTGCTACTTCCTTTACCAATTGAGCACCCATGTTCTCATAGGGATCTTCCAGTTCAATTTCTTTTGCAATGCTTACTCCGTCATTTACTATGTGAGGTGCACCAAATTTCTTATCAAGTACCACGTTACGCCCTTTTGGGCCCATGGTTATTTTAACGGTATCAGCCAGAGTATTTATACCCTTTTCCAGGGCCCTTCTGGCTTCTTCTCCATATTTGAGTTGCTTAGCCATGACCATTTCCTCCTTTAATTGTTTTTTTATTCTACGATAGCTAGGATATCACTTTGTCTAACGATGATGTATTCATCATCACCCATTTTTACTTCCGTGCCGGCATATTTAGAATATATTACGTGATCGCCGACTTTAACTTCCATGACTACTTCTTTGCCGTCAACCATACCGCCTGGGCCAACAGCCAGAACTTCTGCCATCTGTGGTTTTTCCTTGGCAGAACCGGGAAGGACAATACCGCCTTTTGTGGTTTCTTCAGTTTCTAATAACTTAATAACAACTCTGTCACCTAGTGGCTTGATGTTCATAGATTATTACCCTCCTCTTTATGTAATTTAGCTTAAAGATTGTTAGCACTCTTCATGGGTGAGTGCTAATTCAATTTATAGTTTATAGAAAAGCACTTATGTTGGCAAATGCTGTATTTGGGGTATAATCATGGTATATA
>DGDX01000081.1 GCA_002385665.1 Firmicutes bacterium UBA3941 | reverse complement strand
AGATGTGTATAAGAGACAGATTATGCCCTTATGATACTAAAATATCTCGCTCAATTCAAGTGAACTTTACTATACAATCATCATAATTAATCCTCCTAATCGGTAGGGTACAAATTCCAAAAAGATATGGTATAATATAAAAGAATGGAAAATTGTATGATAGTTGTAAAGCGCACATAGACAAAATCAGGTGGATATGGGTTAAGAGGATCTTGATCCTAATGTAAAATATTATGCAATAAAAAAGGCTGTCTTTTGGCATTTTGGGCTGGGATTAAAGCAGTTATCGAATGCCTATACATATCTTTAGTGACAAAAAAGGAGTGGGATCAAAATGAAGACAATACTTATTACAGGCGCAGACAGGGGAGTAGGCCTGGGAATGACAACGGTATTCCTTGAGGCTGGGTGGCGCGTATTTGCCGGACAGTATATGCCCCAATGGAAGGAACTTGAAGAGCTACATCATAAGTATCCTGATACACTGCACATAGTGGAATTGGACGTATCAAAGGACGATTCAGTAAAAAGATGTTATGATGTAATATCAAGTAAAGTCAAGTATCTTGACATGCTTGTTAGCAATGCGGGCATAGTCGGTAACGTCGGAGATATATTTGATTTGAAGGATTTTGATAAAGGCCTGAATGCTTTTAATGTAAACACCTTAGGCCCCTTCCGTATGGTACAGGCTTTCCTACCCTTAATTGATAAAGAAGAAAGCATGAAGAGACTATGCTTCGTATCATCGGAGGCCGGCAGCATAAGTGTCAGCCATAGAAGAGATGGATTTACATATCCCATGTCAAAAACGGCTCTCAATATGGGTGTGAAACTATTATTTAAGGAATTAAGGCCAAGAGGCTTTACCTTTAGATTGTACCATCCAGGTTGGGTTAGGTCATATATGTCGGGCAAAAAAAATACTGAAGGAAAATATGAACCAATTGAGACCGCAAGATCAGCATTTATTCAGTTTACCAACGATAGCCCACGTGAGGATGTATTATTTGTGCATGATAACGAGAATATAACTTGGCCATTTTAGGAGGTATGACGATGAAAAGGGTACTTATTACTGGAGCTAAGGGTAAATTTGCTGAGGCCTTGAGCCAATACTTTGAAAGCAAGGGATATGGTATATGGCAGCCGGGGGATTCCCTCGATATGTTTGTATACATAATTGCACCTGTAAGCACAGAGGATGAAAGCATAGAAGAGGCTTTCGATTACGATGGCTTGCTACAGAAATATGAAGATATTGCCTTAGACATGCTAAAGGAGACCTCTAAATGCTTAAATCATTTTAGGGATTTGGATAAAGCGCGCTTGTGTTTTGTAAATTCAATTCAATCCAGCGTTAACAGGGCATGGGATTTTAGCGGTGGCTATGACAGAATGATCAGCGCTGCTTGTAATATGGCTATAAGAATAATGTTCAATAGGCTAAGGCCCTTAGGGTATACCTTTAGGGTGTTTGCTGCCCAGGACATTAATAGTCCAGACGAAGCAAGCTATGCGGCGGAGTATTTTATAACAGACAGGAGTCTCGAAGAGGAAGAACCTAATATACGATCTGATGAAAACCGTATTGTCATGAGAGATATGTATGAAGTAGAGATCCCCTGGTAAAAGATGAAAGGAGACTTAACAATGCTAAACGTATTGGTATTATGTGATGATTATTGGCACCCGGGTGAGGTAATTGAGATGGGGATTAGGCCCCTCGAAGGACCGGAATTCCATTTTGATTTTGTAAGAGATGCCAAGGATATACTTACACCCGAGTTTATAGCTTCTTATCAGGTTATTGTTTGTTGCAAGGGTAATAGTATCAACGCCAGCAACAGAAGCCCATGGCTCACTGACGATATTACTGAGGTAAAGACAAAAGAGCTGGAGGATTATGTAAAAAACGGCGGTGGTTATTTATCGGTCCATGCCGGTAACACTTCAAGGGAGGGAGATGAATATACGGATTTCGTCGGTAATTATTTTGTAGGACATCCTCCCAGATGTGATATGGACGTAAATATAATCCAAGGACATCCAATCGTAGAAGGAGTAGAGGACTTCACCATTAGGGATGAACACTACAATATACATGTGACTGCCGATGATATAACCAAGCTTTTTACAACTTCATCGGAAACAGGAGGCTGCCAGGTGGGTGGATATACCCGGGAGATAGGTAACGGGCGGCTTTGCGTATTGACACCGGGCCATATTTTGAGTGTCTGGAGACATGATGAATTTAAGAAGCTATTCCTTAATGCTGTTCGGTGGTGTGGGAAGAAAATATGATGGTAATGGAAATACAGAAAATGCCTGCTATAATTTAATAGCAGGCATTTTAGACAGTAGGCCAAGTAGTAATTTTTATTTTACTATTGATTTCCAGACATTTATCAACTAAACTAGACATTGAGCCCCCCTTTTTATTTGGCATTTGCTAATAAGTTATACTATGGCAGGGCGGGTCATTTTAGCCATAAAGAATTTCATCTTCTTGTGAATAACAGCATTTTTAGCAATTCAACACCTAATGATTTAAGGAAATATCAAATAAACCCTGTGGGTGATTCGAGCAAAAATTATCTGGTAGAAGTGATTTCATCTTATGTCAATAGACTATAATATTTCATTTTAGATTAAACGAAAACAATTGTTCCTTTAAAATATAGGGTGCTTCTGAGGGAGAAATAAAGCGTATAGCTAACGATGAATACCCCTCCTTTGGATTCTGTTAATCCGCCATATTAGTCTTTGATATTATTTGCATCGAGTACCAAGTGAACAGGTGCAGTTGCTATTGGAAAACACCAAGGGATTGCATTTAAAAGTATAAGAGGCTTGAATGCAGTATGGAGAATGCTTACGCAATTAATGAGGAGGTATAAAAATGGGAAGGTATAGGTATGGGGTAGAGCTGTATTCCGTGAAAAATGAATTGGAAAAAGACATGCCTGCCACGCTGCAACGGGTCAAGGATATGGGATACGAGGCAGTAGAGTTTTTTGGGCCATTTAAGCATCCTGCAAAGGAGGTAAAACAGGCCTTGGATGATGCTGGATTGGTTTGTTGCGGTTGGCATACACCCTGGCAATATGTAACAGACGACGCATTATATGACACAGTTGAATATTTTCATACTATCGAGAATCCCTATGTAATAATACCCGGTTTACCCAAGGAGATGACAGGATCCTATGAGCAATGGCTCCGCAATGCCGAGCTATTCAATGCTGCAGCCCGCAAATTATCAGATCATGGATTGCGCTTTGGATATCATAACCACGCAGGTGAACTTCGTCCTTTTGAGGGTAGGGAAGAATGCCCGTTTACTGTCTTGTTTGATAATACTGACCCGTCAATTATTATACAAATGGATAACGGTCATGTACTAAATGGCAGGGGCATTGACATGTTAACATTATTAAAGCGCTATCCTGGACGCTACACTACTGTACATTTAAAACCCTATAGTTTGGAAAAGGGCTCGGAGAACCCACATGATGGATATTTAACTATGATTGGTGAAGATGATGTACCTTGGCATAAATTTATGACCATGTGCCGTGAAATAGGCGGTACAGAATGGTACATTGTAGAATATGAGAGCATTGAACTATATCCGGAATTTGAAGGTGTAGAAAAGTGTCTTCAGGCTCTTAAAAAAATGGAGGCCGAAGGCAAGTTCTAAAACATTAATAAATTAAACAGGGTAAATGTTACGATGTATGAATTACAATCTTAGGCGTTTGACGAAAAACGTCGTAAAATGCATATAGAGAAAGGAGCGGTAAAATATGAAGAAGGTAGGGTTTGTCGATTATTTTCTCGATGAATGGCATGCAAATAACTATCCGGAGATGATCAAAAATGCTACTGCGGGTGAAATGATAGTTACACATGCCTATGGCATGACAGATGTACCGGGAAAGAGGGATAATAAGACCTGGTGTAGTGAAATGGGTATAATCCATTGCGAAACTATTGAACAGGTGGTGGAAGAAACTGACTACATAATAGTTTTATCACCGGACAACCCTGAAATGCATGAGGAACTATGCCAAATTCCTCTAAAATCGGGTAAGCCCGTTTATGTCGATAAGACCTTTGCCCCAACAAAACAGATAGCAATAGGACTCTTTGATTTGGCGAAGGGACATAACACCCCTTTATTCTCGTCATCAGCACTTAGATATTCCAAAGAGGTTATGGAGCTGGAAAAACAGGATATTGATTTTATTACAAGTGTTGGACCCGGTGAGATGGAAAACTACCTAATCCATCAGGTTGAGCCCATGGTTATGCTGATGGACAGTCCTGCTCTGAGACTCATGTATACCGGGACATCTCAGACTCCTTGTGTAGTAATAGACTTTGAAAATGATAAACGGGGCGTAATATCAATGCTAGTAGGGGATTGCAGTTTTTCATCCTTTATTAGATACAAAAGTGGCAAAGTTGCCGTAATACCCGAGGCCACAGAATTCTTTGACAGGTTTATCGTCGACATGGTGGAATTCTTTAGGTCGGGAAAAAGCAATGTGCCTGATACACAAACTATTGAAATCATTAACATTATTGAAAAAGCTATTATTGCCAGAGAACATCCTGATACCTGGATCGATTTAAAATAATATTATTGAAGGAGGATATAAAAGATGGAAAAGATTAAAGTAGCAATAATAGGGTGCGGTACTATCGCAAACAGTGCCCACATACCATCGTATCTGGCCAATGGACTAGTGGAGATAAAGTATTTTTGCGACATAATACCGGAGAGGGCCCAGGCAGCAGTTGAGAAATATGGCTGCGGTATAGCTGTCCAAGATTATCGGGATATATTGGACGATGAAGAAATTACTGCAGTATCCGTCTGTACCCCAAACAATGTACATGCAGATATTTCAATAGATTTTATGCGGGCGGGTAAACATGTACTGTGCGAGAAACCAGCAGCCAGAACATACGATGAAGCTTTAAGAATGCAAAAGGTACAGCATGAGACGGGAAAAATACTAAACATTGGGGTAGTAAATCGATTCAATGACGGTGTGAATAAAATTAAAAATATCATAGACAGCGGTGAATTAGGAGAGATATATCACGTATATGCCAGTTTTAGAGCCCACCGCAGTATTCCCGGCTTGGGTGGTGCATTTACGACAAAGGAAATAGCCGGTGGTGGAGCCTTAATTGACTGGGGTGTACATTTCCTTGATATCGTAATGTATTGCTGTCAGGATCCAAAACCCTTGACGGTGACAGGTGAAGCCTTTTCCAAGCTCGGCAGGGATATGAAAAACTATGTATACACGGATATGTGGGCCGGACCACCCCAATACGATGGGACTTATGATGTGGAAGACTCCATTACGGGAATGATAAGAACTGAAGGCCCGGTGATTACATTAAACGGAGCTTGGGCACAAAATATCGGTGAAAATGAAATGTTTATAGATTTCATGGGTACTAAGGGCGGAATACGTTTGATGTACGGTGCAGATTTTAAGTTATACACTGCAAAGGGCGGAGCCTTGTTTGAATGTACACCAAAGTATATATCAAGGGATCATTTCCAAAACGAGATTGACGCCTTTGTAAGATGTATACAAACCGGTGAGAAATTACCTTCGCACATAGATACCGTGATTATCACAGCGCAGATTATGCAGGCATTGTATGACTCGTCCCAGCAGCATCAGGAAATCAGGCTGGGCTGATGTACACAAAATAAAAA
>DGDX01000050.1:15936-18174 GCA_002385665.1 Firmicutes bacterium UBA3941 | reverse complement strand
TGAAGGTCAAAGTCATAGCATATCTTTTGAATGCAGTGGTGAAGCATGTCTATTTCACTTATATCATCCCCTGGATATTCTGCAACCATATCCTGAAGGATCTTGTTGTTTTTTCTAACGATTCCCCATACTCTAAGCATACGACAGTACTCCTTACATAATAATAGCATCATTACAGCTTCAGTTAGTAAACCTCAGAAAACCAATTTAGGTCATAATATGGATTTGTGGATACTTCAACGCTTTGTTCTAGTCAAACATGCATCGGTAATTAGCTATTGTTAACGAATGACTTCATTAGTTTTCTCCAAATTGATGTCGGAAGTAGCGTTTCAATAGCTATCATCTTATTATTTATTAAGATAATGAACCAGCACAAGATTATTTCACTGGAAACCAGATATGGATAATAGTTACCCATATATCATTAACCGACAACCAACCTAAGACATTATTCTAATTTGCTCCCATTATAACAGAGAATAGGTCGCAAAGAAAAGGGGAAACTTTGTTTTAGCTATATTGAGATAGGGAAAGATAGGGTAAGGGAGGAGGCGTAGGGTTTGTTTGCCAGGTTTTGCAAATTTATCGGCAATCTGTATCGCCGGTTTATAGATGACGATGTCCTCGCTCTGGGAGCCCAGATGGCCTATTATTTGGTGCTATCTTTTTTTCCGTTTTTAGTCTTTCTTATAGCCCTCATAAGCTATAGCCCTGTTTCCAGCAGGCAGGTACTGGAGGGACTATTGGGTATCCTGCCTGAGGAGGCCTATGTCCTGGTCAGGGATACTCTTGAAGAGATAGGGGGAAGGAAGAACGGTGGCCTGGCATCCATAAGCGGGGTCTTGTCCCTATGGTTTGCTTCAAATGGGATTGGGGCTATTATAACAGGGCTCAACAAGGCATATGACGAAAGGGAAAGAAGGTCTTTTATAAGGGCAAAACTGATCTCCCTCTTCTTCACCCTGCTTCTTTCCATTGCCATTGTGTTTTCATTTACCCTTTTGGTATTTGGTGGGGTCATAAAGAGAAGACTAATAGACGGCATGAGCCTTACACCCTTTTATCAGGGTTTGTGGGATATTGGACGCTATATATTCATTGCCTCCGTAATATTGCTGATATTCATAATTTTATATAGGTATACTCCCAGTAGGCGTATGGGATGGCGGGAAGTTGTTCCAGGGGCGATTTTCTCAACCGCCGGCTGGCTTATCACCTCTTTAGGTTTTGCTTACTATGTGGATAATTTCGGTCATTATTCTACCTTCTACGGCAGTATAGGCGGGGTGGTGATCCTCCTTATTTGGCTCTACTTTAGTGCTGTTATTATATTGATTGGGGGAGAACTCAATGCGGCCTTGGTTTATAACGGGATGGAATAATATCCTCCTGTAAACCTGCCTGCTGCACGTGTTGCTGCGGCCTACGCAGCAGGATAGCTTCAAACTTTATGACAATATATTATGACCAGATGTCTTTTGACAGCAGAACAATATTTTGGTAAAATTCATGTGGCCAGAATGGGTTTTGTCTTTCCAAATAAAAAAGAAGTGGGGTCTGCTGTATGAATATCTATATTATGGTAGATGCAGAAGGTATCAGCGGTATCTATGACAGCCAGCAGGTTATGGCAACGGGCACTAGATATCATGAGGGCAGAGAACTGATGGTAGCTGATATCAATGCTTGTGTCGAGGGATGCAAGGAGGCGGGCGCAGATAAGATATATGTAAGGGATTGTCACGGTAGCGGCTCAAACATTATATGGAGCCAGCTTTCCAATTTGGCCGATTACTATATCATAGGGAATACCGGCCAGGACCGTTTTCCCGGTCTTGACGAGTGCCAGGGGGTAATACTTTTGGGATATCACGCCATGGCAGGTACACCCGGTGCGATTTTGGAACATACCATGAGCTCCGCTTCAGTACAAAACTATTGGATAAATGGCATGAAGGTGGGAGAATTAGCCATAGATGCCGGCATAGTCGGGGACAGGGGAAAGCCCGTAATTATGGTTTCCGGAGACGACAAGGTATGCCTGGAGGCCAAAAGGCTACTTCCGAATGTGGTTACTGCTGAAGTGAAAAGAGGTATAACCTGGAGGGGTGGTATGCTGCTTCCACCAGAGAAATCCTACGCCCTTATAAGGGAAAAAGCCAGGGAAGCCGTCAGCTCTTTGGGCAAGCAAGAGCCTTTGGTCTTTTCAAAGCCCATAAGGCTGAAGGTAGAGTT
>DGDX01000050.1:560-15663 GCA_002385665.1 Firmicutes bacterium UBA3941 | reverse complement strand
GGGCTATATAATGATTATCGTCATTAATATCCTACCGTTAACCCAAGTATCAGATGTTGTATATTGGGACCAAAACCTATGCTTTTGATAGCCGTTATCTATAAGTTCTACCAGGTTTAATGCTAAGCTTCTTAAATTGGATATTATATAGTACAAAGATACTTTAATCCCATGGGTTTCGGAACGCAACAATAAATACAGTACTACGAATTTAGTAATGGAGGTTTTTATATGGGTATCAAGGTTGCCAAATTTGGGGGTTCTTCCCTGGCAGACGCAGAACAGTTTCGACGGGTTCGCTCAATTGTCATGATGGACGGGGAGCGCAGGTACATAATTCCTTCTGCACCAGGGAAAAGGCATTCCAGCGATCACAAGATAACTGACCTGCTATACCTTTGCCATGAACATGCCCAGAAGGGTATACCCTTTGGCGAAATTTTCGAACTGATTTCCACGAGATATCTACAGATTGTGGAGGAATTAGGATTATCTTTGGATCTTAAACCGATCCTTGAGGATATAAGAGAAAAGGTGCTGGGAGGATATTCTGTTGAGTACACCGCCAGTAGAGGAGAGTACCTGAACGGATTAATCCTGTCTGAATTTTTAGGTTACGAATTTTTGGATCCTGCAGATATGATATTTTTCACCCAGTCCGGAGGATATGACGCAAAAAGGACGCTGGAGGCGGTGGAAAAGACCCTGGCTAAGGTTCAAAAGGCAGTTATTCCGGGATTTTATGGTTCGAGACCCGATGGGGGTATCCAAACCTTCTCCAGGGGTGGATCTGATATTACCGGTGCTATTATTGCCCAAGGGGTAAAGGCGGATCTATATGAGAATTGGACCGATGTTTCCGGATTCATGATGGCTGATCCCAGAATCGTAAAAAATCCCAGGCCAATAAAGGAGATAACATATAGGGAGTTGAGGGAGCTGGCATACATGGGGGCAAATGTCCTGCACGAGGATGCTGTTTTCCCCGTAAGACAGGCTGGTATCCCCATCAATATAAAAAATACCAATGAACCTGAGGCTGCTGGAACCCTAATCGTACCCAATGGAGGGGATTACTCCAGGAGCGGTATGATAACCGGTATAGCAGGCAAAAAGGGTTTCACAGTAATCACCATTGAAAAGGCCATGATGAATACCGAGTTGGGCTTTGGGCGGAGACTCTTGTCTATAATAGAATCTCGGGGTATATCTTTCGAGCATATGCCGTCCGGGATAGACAGCATCTCATTGGTTATCTCCGACAGTCAACTGAATGGAAAGCTGGACGGTATAATTGAGGAGATTTATCAGCAACTCAAACCCGATACTGTAGACGTACATGACAACATGGCTCTTATTGCTACAGTAGGTCAAGGTATGGCCAGGACTCCCGGAATTTCGGGCAAGCTATTTTCTGCCTTGGGCAGTGAAGATATCAATGTCAGGATGATCGCCCAAGGTTCCGGGGAAATGAACATCATAATTGGAGTGGAAAATGACGACTTTGAAAGGGCGATACAGGCAATATACTATGCTTTTGTGAATTAATTAAAAAGGAGTATACGATAATGGGTAAGAAAGTTTTGATCGTAGGCGGAGTGGCCGGTGGTGCTTCAGCTGCGGCCAGGATAAGAAGGCTGGACGAATCTGCAGAGGTCATCATGTTTGAAAGGGGACCAGACGTTTCCTTCTCCAATTGTGCCCTGCCCTATCACCTAAGCGGAATGATCGAGGACGCCGACAGCCTGGTGTTAGTAGACCCTGAAGATTTTAGGACCAGGTATAATATCGAAGCCCGGACCAACAGCGAGGTTATCAGAATAAAACGGGCGGAAAAGAAGGTAGTAGTAAGGGATCTTGTTAAAGGCGATGAATATGAAGAGTCATACGACAAACTGATCTTATCCCCAGGTGCCAGACCAATACTCCCAAAGAGCATTCAGGGAATAGATAGGCCAAATGTATTTAGCATAAGAAATGTGGTAGATATCAGAAGGCTAAATGGTTATTTAGTTAGCAAGGACATTGAACAGGTAGCGGTCATAGGGGGCGGCTTTATAGGAATAGAAGTCGCGGAGAACCTGAGACTGGCAGGGAAAAAGGTCACCCTGATTGAAGCCCTTGACCAGGTAATGGCACCCTTTGATTACGAAATGGCACAGATATTGCATAAGGAGATTGTGGATAACGGTATCCATCTGATCCTAAATGACGGATTAAAAGCCGTACATGATGGTTTCGTTGAGTTGCAATCGGGTAAAAGGGTTGAGGCAGGGGCAGTGGTTATGGCTATTGGAGTCAGCCCCGAAGTTGATCTTGCCAGGGATGCCGGCCTTTTAGTTGGCAAAACCGGTGGAATTAAGGTGGATCATAACTATCAAACCAGCGATAAGGATATATACGCCGTGGGCGATGCCATTGAGGTGTATAATCGTCTGACACAAAAAGAGACCAGATTGGCCCTGGCGGGTCCCGCCCAGCGTCAGGCAAGGGCGGCTGCAGATCACATATATGGTATTCCCCATAAAAACAACGGTGTTATAGGCTCTTCCATAGTCAGAATATTTAACATGAATGCAGCCTCTACCGGGATAAACGAAAAGACAGCCAAGGCAGAGGGTATACCCTATGACTACGTCTATATAATCGGCAATGACAAGGTAGGACTAATGCCGGACTCCAATCCTATGCATTTTAAACTGATATATGAGTATCCCACCGGAAGGATACTGGGTGCCCAGGCCATAGGAAGGGGCAATGTAGACAAGAGGATAGATGTAGTGGCAACTCTGATTCACATGGGTGGTACCCTGGAGGATATGAAGGAATTGGAATTATGTTATGCCCCCCTATTCGGGACAGCGAGGGATATAGTGAATCAGGCAGCCTTGGTGGGTCTGAACATCCTACACGGACGGTTCAAACAGGTACCCGTATACAGGGTAAGGGAACTGGTGGAAAAGGGTGCTTTTATCGTAGACGTGAGGGAAGAAGAGGAATATAAGGCAGGGCATCTTATAAACGCTGTCAATATACCCTTAAGTCAGCTCAGAGAAAGACTGGATGAGATCCCCAAGGACCAACCCGTATACCTGGCCTGCAGATCCTCCCAAAGGAGCTATAATGCAGTTATGGCCCTCCAGCATTTGGGTTACACCAACATCTATAACATTTCCGGTTCCTTTCTGGGGATCTGTTATTATGAATACTTTACGGATATGGTGACCGGCAGGAAAAAGATAGTAACGAACTACAATTTTAACTGAAATGGTCAATAAAGAACCGTAAAGCCACAATGATGTTGGTTTTACGGTTTATTATTGTGTCTAATGAAAAAAGTTATAGCTTGTATATGAAAACTCTGATAGAATGGTATTGATTATAGGATATTTAATTAATCAAGATATGGTAAATTGATATCATATATAGGCCATTTCCTAAAAACTCAGGTATCGATATAAAAAATAGCTCCTGTTTACAGTATTAAATTGGCAAAACGGAGGTTTCAATGACCATCATGCCTATTTAATCGGAGCAAGACATAAATTTATAATCCATTCAGGAAAGGAGAGGTTATTTGGATATACTATTAAAACAACTAAGAGACGTATCACTATCCGTATTACCCATAACAATTTTAGTTATAATACTAAATTTTACAATAATACCTGTGGAGAGCCAGATGTTTATTAGGTTTTTAATAGGCGCATTTCTGGTTATCATAGGGCTTGGAATCTTCTTGTTTGGCGCTCATATCGGTATCACGCCCATAGGCAACCTCATGGGGGAGACCATAGCAAAAACCAATAGGACCTATTGGGTTGGTGGTCTTGGCTTTCTATTGGGTTTTCTTATAACCATTGCCGAACCCGATTTACAGATCCTGGCCCAGCAGGTTAATCTGGCTTCCGGGGGTATTGTGCCGGGCACTTTGATCTTAATTGTGGTCTCTATCGGGGTGGGAATAATGGTGGGTATTGGACTCCTTAGGATTCTATATGAAACACCTTTAAACAAAGTGTTCACCCTGGTCTACTTCATAATATTTATACTTGGCTTAAAAACATCTCAGGAATTCCTGGCTATATCTGTCGATGCTTCAGGCGCTACTACAGGTGCGATGACGACTCCTTTTATACTGGCCCTGGGCTATGGTATGTCACAACTTAAGGGCGGGAAGACATCGGATGAGGATAGCTTTGGTATGGTTGGTCTGGCCTCCGCAGGCCCGATTTTTGCCATCATGATAATGAGCATAATTAGGGGGCTTACCAATATACAGGGCGAGGCGGCGGATTTAGCAGTTAATCTGGGTATACTGAATCCATATCTGATTACCTTGCCGAGGGTGGCCAGGGAAGCAGTTTTTACCTTATTACCTTTATTGATTCTATTTTTAATATTTGATAAAGTTAGGTTTAAATTAAATAAAAGAAGTAAGAAATCCATCCTCAAAGGACTTTTGTATACATTTATTGGGCTTACCCTGTTTCTGGTCGGAGTAAATGCCGGGTTTATGGAAGTTGGCATGGTAATGGGAGAGGGTATTGCAAGGAATTATACGTGGCTTTTACCCATAATCGGATTCTTATTGGGCTTGGTGGTGGTCTTGGCAGAGCCGGCAGTGCATGTATTGACGGAGCAGGTAGAAGACGTTACGGCAGGCCATATAAAAAGAGCATTTATTTTGACAGCCTTGTCCATAGGCATCGCCTTTGCAGTTTGCTCGTCCATGCTGAGGATTATGATACCGGGGTTAAAGCTATGGCACTTCTTGTTACCGGGATTTGCTCTAGGAATAATATTATCCTATAAGGTACCTCCAATATTTGTAGGTATAGCCTTTGATTCCGGAGGCGTTGCTTCCGGACCGATGACAGCAACTTTTATTCTGGCTTTTGCACAAGGGGCTGCCAAAGCCATACCGACGGCAAACGTTTTAGTCGATGGGTTTGGTGTAATCGCTATGGTGGCTATGACCCCTTTGGTGGCTATCCAAACTCTAGGCCTTATATATAAGATTAAATCTAAAAAGAAGGAGAGTAATTAAATGGACCGACTGAACAAAGGTCTTGTCCTATTCTGGTGTATTCTGGACTTTGGAAAGGGTAGCAGGCTATTTAGGTTATCCCATGAAATAGGGGGAGTAGGTGCTACCATATTCCTGGGCAAGGGTACAGTAAGAAATGAACTATTGAAAAAATTGGGCATTATGGACACTAGGAAGGAAATCTTTTTTACGATTATAGATGAAGAACTGGAACAAACCTATTATGAGAAGGTTAATGAGAGATTTGCTTTGGAAAGACCCCGTCACGGGATTGCCTTTTCCATGCCGTTGAAATATTGTTCCAGGATTGATAACTCCAAAACCGTAAGAGCCATAAAAAAGGAAGGTGAAAATAGTTTGGATTATGAAGCTATCTTTGTCATTGTAGACAAGGGTTCGACGGATGATGTACTGGAGGCGTCTGAATCAGCGGGTTCCACGGGTGGAACCATAATACACGGGAGAGGGTCCGGAACTAAGGAGAAGGAGAGATTGTTCAATATACAGATTGAACCGGAGAAGGAAATAGTCCTTATTCTGTCAAAGGCTGAAAAGACCCAGGCCATTGTAGATGCGATTAAGGAAAGGTTGAATCTCCATAAACCCGGGGCGGGTATCATCTTTGTAATGGATGTAAGCAGAACCGTTGGGCTATATGAGTAGTAATTGGAATAAAGGGGGAAGATTTCCCCTTTTTGGCTTTATTCCTTGACGATCCTTCTAAAATAAGGCCATATAGGAGGGTAGGTAAGATGATCAAATTTGGGACAGGCGGCTGGAGAGCTATTATAGGTGATGAGTTTATTAAGGATAATGTCTATCTTTTAACTCAAGGCTTGGCGGATATTATCAAGGAGGAAGGATATGAAAGCCAAGGCGTCGTGGTTGGATATGACAGAAGGTTCTTATCGGACAAAGCTGCCGGATGGATAACACAGGTCCTGGCAGGCAATGGAATAAAGGTGCTCTTAATAGAGGAGTATGCCCCAACCCCCTTGGTAATGTATGCAGTCAACAAGTATGATACTCCCTACGGTGCAGCCGTAACCGCCAGCCACAATGCATATGACTATAACGGTATAAAGATATTCACCCGTGGTGGTCGGGATGCAGATGAGGAATTGACAAACAGAATTGAAGACCAGATAGCTAGGATCGATTTAAATGATGTTAACACCATAGACTTTTTTGTTGGCATTGCAAAAGGTCTCATCGAGATAATAGATCCGTTTAACGATTACATAGACAGTATCATATCCATATTGGATATAGAAACCATATCAAAAATGCGCTTGAAGGTGCTCTTTGATCCCATGTTTGGTGCATCCAAGATAAGCCTTAATACGGTATTGAATATCATGCGATGTCAGGTGGACATTATCAATGCAAAGCATAATCCTCTCTTTGGGGGTAGGATACCCTCCCCGACCTCATATACTTTAAAGGCCCTATCCAATCTGGTACCGGAACAGGGTTATGATCTTGGGCTGGGTACAGATGGAGATGGCGATAGACTAGGCATAATAGATGAACGGGGAGAATATGTACACCCTAACCAAATACTATGCCTGCTGTATTATTACCTGTTAAAGTTTAAGGGCTGGAAAGGTGATGTCGTCAGAAATATAGCCACAACCAATATCCTGGACAGGATAGCCAAGGCATACGGACAAACCTGTCATGAAGTGCCCGTGGGCTTTAAGCATATCAGTGCCGCCATGGATAAGTATAATGCTGTAATTGGCGGTGAGAGCAGCGGAGGTCTTACCATAAGAGGTCATATAATGGGTAAGGATGCAACCATGGCAGCAGGACTGATGATCGAGATGATAAGCGTTACAGGAATGTCCATTTCCCAGCTAATGAATCAAATCCATCAAAGGTTTGGTTATACCTATTTTGACGAGCGAAATATTGAATTTAACATGGAGAGCAAAGCCAGAATCTCAGGGCTATTGTTTGAGGATAAAAAATTGCCCGCCTTTCCCTATAACATTGAGAAAGTCAGCTACAGGGACGGGCTGAAGGTCTATTTTAAGAACCAGGGCTGGGTGGTGCTTCGTTTTTCCGGAACAGAGCCCCTTTTAAGAATATTCGTTGAGATGCCGACGAAAGAGGAAGCGGAGCAGGTCCTAAATATTATGGAAGAGTTTATTCAATGACATTAAGATAACATATTATTTAAATCTGGCATATAAAAAAGAAGTAACTTAGTGTTCAATAGCTATTACGGCCATTTTTTACCGCCACAACAGTTTAGTCTATTATTACAATATAGAATCTGATCATTAAGGCACCTGGAAGGGGAAAATTTGTTTTTCAATATCCGGATCAAAGAGGTTCTCCAAGGTCACCCGTCTCGGCCTTAAGGATGTTATATGGGGTACATCTTCCCCTTTTGCCATTTTTATAGCATTTTGAACGCCCAAATACCCTATAGAGAAGGGAGATTGGATGATGGCTGTGTGCACTATACCCTTTTCCAGGTAGCTGACAGTAGTTATGGATGCATCCGCCGATACTATGAATATGTCCTTATCCTGCTGGCTAATGGCCTCTGCCCCACCTTCCACAGCAGTTGAATCAAAGGCGGCAATGGCTTTAATGTATGGATGCTCCATCATGAAGGTGGAAATTTCTTTGTGGACGGTTAGGGTGTCTTCGCTGTCCAGGGTAACCTCCGCAACATAGATGTTATTTTCGGCTAGGATATCCTTCATGGTATCCAATTGCTTCATAACTATACTATTGGTCATATTGGGTAATATAGCTGCAATCTGGCTACCCCTATCCAATTTTTCAATAAAGGAATGTGCCATTAATTCTCCTGTCTCTGTGGGATCTGTATACAGATAAGAGTTCTTCCCGCCATTGATCTCAGAAGTGGGCAGGGAATTAATAACTGCAACGGGAATATTCAATTCCTTTAATTTATGATTTATCTTTTGATATTCCAGGGGATATATAACAAGGGCATCTGTCCCATCTTCTGCAAGGCTGTCGATGAACATAGCCTGCTTTGAGATGCTGGTACCCTTTGCTGTTATTTTGTAGGTCAGCTTAATATCCATCTCTTCTGCGGCAGCTTTGGCCCCTTGCAAAATACTATTGCTGAAGTCCTGGGAATCACCGGATAGAATAATAGCGATATTGAGGGTTTTAGTGCTGCTACAACCACTTAGGACAATGAACAAGACAATAATTAATGCAATATAGGCAGACAGACGATAACGCATGTACCCTCATCCTCCTCACTTTCGATCCTTAGTCCGTATTTGTCTCCGTAAAGTAGTCTGATCCTGTTATGAATATTTCTTAGGGCGATTCCGTGGGCCTTATTATGGGGTTTGGAATTTATGGTACCCGTCGTATTTATCAGGGATTGACGTAACCTATCCAGTGTATCTTCGGTCATCCCTACTCCGTTATCTCTGACCGAAATCTTCAGCATGTCCTCTTTTGTTTGGGCTTTAACAAGGATGTTTCCGCTGTCCAGAGTGGACAAGCCATGTTCGATGGCATTTTCGATTATAGGCTGTAGGATCATTCGAGGACAAAGCAAAGTTTTCGTTTCGGGATCACACTCTACGGAAAATTCGAATGTATTACCATAGCGCATAGATTGAATATGCACATACCTGTTCACATATTCCAACTCAAAGGAGAGGGGGATTGTGGATGCCGTAGTAGATGCATTGAGTTTAAAGAGATCGGTGAGGGCTGTGATCATCTCTATAGCCCCCTGCTTTTTGCCGTCCTCAATCATCCATATGATTGACCCCAATATGTTATAGAGAAAATGAGGGGTAATCTGTGTCTGAAGGGAGGCAAATTCCGCCTTTCTAAGTTCAATCTGTTTCAGTTCCTGTTCCCGTAACAGTTGTTTGATATAGGTTATCAGGCGATTGATTGATTCCGACACCATATTGATTTCCAGAATGGAGTTATCCTCATCAAAGGTCACATCCAGATGCCTGTCGTTGATATCATATATTTTTTTGCTGATTTTTTTAAGGGGTAGGGTAATCCTTGTGGTAAATAGGTAGCTGGTAGGAATTATGACTAAGAGCATGAACACGGATATAAAAATTAAGCGGGCCACATAGAATTGCCATGTAGCGCTAAGCTCATCTAAATATGCCACGTTTACAACATACCAGTTTTCATATGGCATATGAGTTATATGCTGCATATACTTTTTTCCATCATGCTGGCTGATATAGCTGTGATTTATGGATTGGGACATAACTTCCCGGGGGTCCTCTTCCCAAAGACCCATTAGTACCAGCTGCTGCTTCGTATGGTAGATTATATCATCATCGCTAACAATGTAGACATATCCCGAATTTCTGGATTGTGCACCGGAGCACACGGCTGCAATGGATGAAAATTTTATGTCCATAAGAAGTACAGCCGGATGTACAGTCCCATCCTTTTTATAGGCTATGCGCCTGCTTATGGACATAACCCAATCGTACTTTCCTGCAAACAGGTTTTGAACATGGGGTACGGTAAACTTATTAATGTTACCGGCTTTAGCAAACCAACTCTGCTCCTTGACATTGGCTGTAGGCTTTAGCTCGCTTTCCATATAGGAATAGATTAGATTTCCATCATAATCAAATAGGGCAATGGTCGTTATATCGTTATTGGCGGAAAATACCGTAGATAGCTTAGTGTTCAGATCCTCACTATCCAATTTATCGGCATGCAGGATCGTCAGGGCAACATTGTTGAAGGTGTTTCGAAAGGAGGACATGGTCAACTCAAGATTCGACCCTAGCTGGGAGGTAGTCTTGGCAAGCTGTGTAGTATAACCCCTGTTTAGGATATTTGAAAAGAGAATATAGTTCAATACAAATAAGGCTCCGATGGCTATGGTAAAGAGAAATAGTATAGAACCATATAGTAGCCTGCTGACCGGACGTTCCGTCCTCAATATTTTCATTGGGTTTGCTTCTTTCCTTTCCTTCCGTTACGCCTGTATTCTACCGGCGAGGTTTTTAGATACTGGCGAAAACGATATGAAAAATAGTTGGGGCTGGTAAAGCCTACATCCTGCGCAATTTGGGAGGATTTTTTGTCAGTATTTAAAAGAAGGGTACACGCCCTCTGGATCCGCAATGATGTTAGATACTGCAAAAAGGTTTGGGAAAACTCGCGCTTGAACAAGGCGGAAAAGTAGGAGGCACTTATATCAAGGTGATCACAGACCTTGTCCAACGAAAGCTCCGGATCCGTATAGTTTTCGTCTATATAACTCTTGGCACGGGCCATAAGCACTGTACCGGAACAGTAATTCTTGTCCTGTATCTCTCGGTTTATATACTCTGCAATCTGAGTGATGAGGTGGATCCACCCGTTTAAATCCTGAAAGTTATTGTATATCCGGTGTACCGGATATTTTGAAAAAACATCAACATCAAAGTCATCCGCCAATCGGAGCAGTTGACTGTTTAACTCCGCCTGGGTAGAGCTAAGCCTCTGCTCGGAGAGTTTTGCCTCAGCCAGAGAATGTGCTATGTTATCAAAAGCTCTTCTTATATCATCCTGGCTGCCGTTGATGATTAGCGATTCATCCAATGTCAGGTCCAATAAAGCCGGCGATTCATCTTGATTCAATTGTAGGTCGGAATAGCAAAAAATCCGTTGTTCGTTGTTGAGAAAATCCAGATTTAGGGCTCTGACAGCCTGGAGATAGGCTGCATTTGCGTTTTGCAGAGAACTGCATGGATTGCTAATGCCAATGATTAGACCAAGGTCCCAGAGTTTTTCCGCTGCCGCTACGATCCTATCGCATAATACAAGAAGATTCTTTTTATCACTAAAGGCATAAACAACTAATCTCTCCTGGTATTGAAGGATATATGAGGTAAAGCTCGCCTTAACCTGCTCCTCTACAAGGTTTCTCAGAGCCAGCCACATGATTTCCTGCTTCCCGTTGAAATGCCCATTAATTAACTCTCTGTTTTTTCCCGTAGATTCTGGTTGTATGACGATTATGGAAAAAGTGGAACTAAGAGGCAAATCATAGGATTTGACGGCCATATCAAAATATTCATCGGAAACGCTCTTACTTAGTACTTCGATCAAAAAGGAGGAACGCAAAAGGCTCTTACTCTCATCCAGCTGTTTTCTGAGGGTATCCATATCGTTACGGATGGAATATTGCTTGTCCAAGTACGCTCTGGCCTTATCCAATGATTTTTCTATAATCTCCCTGGTAACGGGCTTAATAATGAAGTCTAGCACGCCATATTGCAGAGCCATTTGTGCATAATCGAATTCGTCATGGCCGCTTATGATCAAATAACAGACAGAGCTGTCCTTTTCGTGCATTCGCCTTATCATTTCAAAACCATCCATATAAGGCATTCGTATATCAGTTATGATCAGGTCCGGTTTTACCTGATCAGCCAAGGAGAGCGCTTCTTGTCCCGATAGGGCTTTTCCGGCCAGGGTAAAGCCACAGGTTTCCCAATCTATATTTCTGATTATATTTTCCAGAGTCTCAATTTCATCTTCTACCAGTATTAATTTATACACGTACACATATCCTTTCAAAAACGCAGGTAATAGTTGAATTTAGTGGGTTAGGGCATAATGAATTATAGTATAAGAAGGGTAAAAAAGCAATATAGGGACAGTTATTGCCAGCTCCTTAACCAAGATCTGATCAGTTTTCGACAAATAGTCAGTTTTTCCTGAGGAAGCTATCCAGAAAGTACTAAATCAAGTGTTAATTTGTGAATTTTATCCTTCTGTTTTAACCTAAACACAGAGGACATAATAGTTTTTTGATATTTCTAGAGGAATTATTTAATATTGTAATAAGGGTGCATTCTTATATAATGTAAATAGGGTTACCGCTTAAAATATGGATATCTTTATACCGTATACAATATCTGTATACGCTAAAAGGGTTTAATGCATCGAACCCTCTATATATTTATGCGCTTTTTTCTGGAATATAGTTTTATATTTGCTTTTGATATCTACACTGTTTGAAAGGATGTGTTACAGTTGGCGAATACTCCTGCGGCCCAGGGTAAAAACACCCTCGAGAGACGCAAAAAAATGTCGGATTTCCGTTATGACTTAAAGCATAATAAAACCCTGCTATTTATGGTATTCCCAAGCATTCTGTACTTGTTCGTTTTATCCTATTTACCCATGGTGGGTATTTATTATGCCTTTACCAATTACAACTATCAGGGTGGTCTGTTTGGTAGCCCATTTGTGGGATTTGCTAATTTCAAGTTCTTGTTTGCCTCCGGTACCGCATGGAAACTAACCTTTAACACCGTATTCTACAATGTAATCTTCATATTTGGGGGTACGGCTCTAAGGATTGCTATTGCCATTATGCTGTCTGAAATTATTGGGAACGTATTCCGTAAGGTTACCCAGACCATCATTTTTCTTCCACATTTCGTTTCCATGGTTTTGGTTGGTGTCTTTGCATATAACTTAATGAACTATGAAACGGGGCTTATTAACAATATTATCACTTCCTTAGGGGGAGAAAGATTCGACTTTTATGGCACCCCTTGGATTTGGCGTCTGATCATCCCCGCGGTAGAGTTCTGGAAGTCAACTGGGTATGGCACTATCATATATTTGGCAGCTATATTGGGTATAAGCGAAGAAATTTATGAGGCAGCTATTATAGACGGTGTAACCTTTATGCAAAAGATCCGCTATATAACCCTGCCCTCACTAAAACCCACCTTTACAATCCTCTTGCTTATGTCCCTTGGTGGTATCATAAGGGGTCAGTTCGACCTGTTCTACCAGTTAATTGGTAACAACGGACTATTGTTTGGTACCACGGATATAATTGATACCTATGTATACCGTGTACTCCGGGTTTCGCCCAATATCGGAATGGGTTCAGCCGTAGGCCTATACCAGTCTGTGATTGGCGCATTGATGGTGTTGGGTTCCAACTATCTGATTAAAAAGCTGGAACCGGAGAACGCATTATTCTAATCAGGAGGTGATAGATGTGGGTTCGGCTACAAAATATACAAGAGGTCATGCAACCTTTAACATAGTTTCAAAGGCTATTCTGGCGGGATTTGCAACAGCTTGTCTGCTTCCCTTTATTTTGATGATAATCGGATCCTTTACGGACAATACTACGGTGCTGCTCAATGGATACTCCCTTTTTCCTGAGAAGTGGTCTATAGCAGCATATGAGCTGATATTTAAATACCCGAAACAGGTGGTAGATGCCTATAAGGTAACCATATTCGTTACCGCAGTAGGGACAGCTATAGCTCTTACCATAACCACCATTTCAGGTTATGCTCTTTCCAGGCCGACTTTCCGCAGCAGGAACAAGATCGCGCTATATCTCTACTTTCCATCCCTGTTTGGCGGCGGCCTTATTCCATGGTATATCATGATGACTCAGGTTTTAAGGCTGTCAGACAGCATCTGGGCTCTGATTATACCAAGCCTGGTCAGCACCTATAATATATTTCTGGTCAGAAACTTTATAAGGACATCGGTACCCCTGGAGCTCTTTGAGTCAGCCAAGATAGACGGGGCAGGAGAGCTTAGGACCTTCGGCCAGATCATATTGCCGCTTATTACACCTGTAACGGCGACAGTTGGACTGTTTATCGCCCTTGGTTACTGGAACGATTGGTTCCTATCCAACCTGTTCATCACGACGCCATCGAAATACTCCCTGCAGTACTATCTGTACAATATGCTCAACTCCTCTAAGGCATTGCAGGAGCTAAAGGCCATAAGCGGTGGAGATATTTCAATTGATATAGATCTGCCATCGGAAACAGCAAAGCTGGCCATGGCTGTTGTTGCTACAGGGCCTATCATAATGCTATATCCCTTTGTTCAGCGTTACTTCGTCAAGGGATTGGTAATAGGTTCGGTAAAGGGTTAATTTATACTGCTATTCTTGGCGAAAGCCAATAATATAGAATAATATAGGAGGATTCTTATGAAGAAAACTAGTGTTATTGCTTTATTGCTAACCTTGGTTCTCATCGTCGCAAGTTTTGTCGGCTGTGGTTCTACCGACAACGGCAAGGATCCCGCTAACGGTAATGAGGCAACCCCTCCTGCCGAAAGCACTGATGATGCTGGTGACGATACCGATGATGTGACTCCAACACTTGACACATCCAAAAAAATAGAATTGGTAGCCTGGTTTGCAGGAGACGCACCTGCTGGCTTGGAAGATGTACTGGAGCCTCTTAACGAAATGATTCAAGAGGACTTTAATGCCACTCTGAAGACAAACTATATAGGCTGGGCTGATTATCTAACCAGGTATTCCTTGATACTGAATGCCCAGGAAGAATGTGATATTCTCTATTCTGCCAATTGGCTGAATGCCAGGGATTATTACCGCAAGGGTGCTTTCCTGGATCTTAATGACCTTTTGACGGATTATGCTCCCGAGCTATATGCCTTCCTGGACAGATGGGAAGACGTTACAGTTAGCGGTAAAATCTACGCTATCCCCAACAACCTGGTTCGCCACAATAGCGGTGGTATCATCTACAGGGAAGACCTGCGTAAAAAGTATGACCTTCCTGTGCCCGATTCTTTAGAAAACATCGAGGCATATTTTGAAGGAATTAAGCAGAACGAACCTACAATGATACCCACTTCTGACAGGTCTGTTATGGACGCTATGCTGGATTCCACTCGTTTCAGATGGGGTAATTACGATACCATAGGGGCTTCCTTTGGCGTTAGCGCTACAGGTTATGATGAGTCCAAGCTTGCGGAAGTAACCTATGATTGGGAGACCCCCGAATACCTTGAAATGCTGAAGCTTATGAAGCGTTGGGCTGACAATGGGTACTGGAGCCGTAGTCTACTGTCTGCACAGAATGACTCTGCCGAAGACTTTGAAGCAGGAAAGACTGCTGCTATAGTAAGCGGACAGCACACAGACAAGTGGTCCGGATATATAACAAGGATTGAAGAAGAAGGAAATCAGGACTGGGAAATTGAATTTGTTCCCTACTACAACAAGTATGGAATAACCATGCTCACCTCTGCAGAACAGGA
>DGDX01000050.1:0-252 GCA_002385665.1 Firmicutes bacterium UBA3941 | reverse complement strand
ATGACCGTTATCCCTATCCAGAGCAAGGATCCCGCACGTGCTGTTGCACTTATCGAGAAGATCTTCATGGATAAGGAATACTTCCAACTGATTCAATACGGTATTGAAGGCGAGCATTACACAGTAAACGATGAAGGCCAATACGTACCAGGTCCTAAGAATGAGGAGTATGGCCCTGGCGCAATGAATTCCTGGGGTTGGAGAAACGTCGATTTCTATCTCGACAATCCAACTGTACCTGCTAAGGTAACA
>DGDX01000118.1 GCA_002385665.1 Firmicutes bacterium UBA3941 | reverse complement strand
ACAACATTGTATCCATTCTTGGTCAATATATCTTTGATCATCATTCTCATAAAGGCTGCATCATCTACAACTAGTATTTTATTTTTCATAGTAGCTACCTACCTTTCTGTAAGATTATCTTAAATGGGATATTCTACTTGATGGGGTTAGAATATCTGTTATTCTTACACCAAAAGTATCATCGATTACAACTACTTCACCTTTGGCTATAATTTTACCATTGACCAAAATATCTACAGGTTCACCCGCCATCTTATCCAATTCAACGATAGACCCTGGACTTAATTCAAGAATCTCCTGGATCTTTTTTCGTGTCTTGCCCAGTTCTACTGATATCTGCAGAGGTACATCCAAGATTAGATCGATGTTGCTGCTCTCCTTGTGTATGGATTTATCCTCAAAAGGCTGAAAGATTACTGGCTGTACCCCAACAGGAGGCATAGACCTGGAAATTTTGTCTTGGACAGTAGTGGATTCTTCTCTACTTTGGGCACCATACCCTGTAGCGGTAGAAGCCGAATATACGGATTCAGTACTGGCCGATGGGGCAACAGTTGCATCTTGTCCATAGCTATCGGTTTGGCCTTTTATTAGACTCTCAACCATTTCTTTGGCGAATTCCGGTGGAATCAATTGCATTAAATAGCTATCAAGTATGCCTGGAATTTCCATCTTAAAATTAACTTTCACTATAGGTTCGTCTGATTTAAAAAAGGTATCAGGGATCTTATTAGCGAGATCGATATTAAAGACGTCCGGTGGAGAAATGCTTATATCCTTTCCTAACATGGAAGCCAGGGATGTGGCCGACGAACCTATCATCTGATTCATGACTTCACTTATAGCACTTAGCTGTAATTCATTCAGTTCTCCGACTATGTTCGTGCCGTCTCCACCCATCAACAGATCCGTTATAGTTTTTACGTCATCTTCAGTTATGATCAATAGATTATTACCCTCCAGCCCTTTGGTATACTGTATCTTAACCGCTACAAAGGGTATGGGATATTGCTCTGCTATATCATTTAGGGTAGTTATTGTAACATTTGGAGTAGTAATCAAAACTTTGTGGTTTAATAAGGTATATAGGGTAGTAGCAGCTGTACCCATTGCGATATTTCCTATTTCCCCCAAAGCATCCTTTTCCTCTTCAGTCAATACCACGTTTGGTGATCCGCCATATATATCTTCATCGGCATTTCCTTTAAGTAGAGCATCTATTTCTTCCTGAGAGAGCAGTTCACCCATTTTTTAGCCTTCCCCCTTTTATGTCAGTTATTTTTACAGCGTAATTATTGTTTTTTGTTCCTACCACGCCAAAGAATTTTTCCCTATCCCCGATTACCAGAGATACCCCATCACTTGTCCGGGTATCCAGTTTTATCACATCCCCAACCTGTAAACCAACAAATTCTTTTACGGTTATTTTACTATTACCTAGTATCGCGATTAGGTCAACATCTGAATCCTTAATTTGCCTGGCTAATAGTTTGCTTTGTGCATCACTTCTATCCCCCTCCAGGCTGGAAGTGAACCAATACTTTGTACTCAATTGGTCGATAATCGGTTCTAAAACCATAAAGGGAATGCAGACATTTAACAAACCATCGATTCCACCTATACTTATGTTCATTGTAATAATCGCAATAGTCTCATTGGGTGAGATAATCTGGGCAAATTGGGGATTGGTTTCAATCCTTTCCAATCTGAAATTGCTCTCCATAACATTGACCCATGGTTCATTCATTATAAAGATTAGCTCCGTTATAATTCTTTGAATTAGGGAGAGCTCAATGTCCGTAAAATCTCTTCTAATATCTACCAGTTCACCGGTGCCACCTAACATTTTATCAATAATAGCATAAGTTATATCAGGAGAAACCTCTATAATGGCAGATCCAGCCAGTGGCTTGAAACTAAATATGCCAAGGACGACAGGGTCAGGCAGTGAATTAATAAATTCATAGTAGGTCTGTGGCTCAACAGAGGTCACATCTACCTGACAGAAAGTCCTTAGAATGCCTGATAAATATGAGGCTATTAACCTGGAATAGTTTTCATAGATCACCTGCATTGTTCTTAGTTGATCCTTCGCAAACTTATCAGGCCTTCGAAAATCGTATAGTTTTATTTTTCTATCTTCTGCCTCGCTGTTTATCTTTAAAGCATCAAATTCGCCGGAATTGATGGCATTCAACAGCTCGTCTATTTCATTTTGGGATAATATATCTGCCAAAGTGATTCACCTTCCATGAGATGCTATTAGTTTATTGGATAATGAAGTCATTAAAATAGACACCTCTTATTTTATCGATTTTCAGGATGTTTTGTAAGTCATCTCTTATCAGATTTCGTAGATTTTTTTTAAAATCCTCTTGGTTTAAATCATCTTCGCTTATATCACCCAGAATCTCGATAATCCGATCCCTAATCCTATGATTATTCTTTTCTAGAATCTTCAGTGTACTTTTATCCGATACCTCAAAGAGTATATCAGCCTTTATATAATGTCCATCACTTTTTAGATTGGTTAAAAATTTATCACCGGTGCTATAAACGTATCCAGGCAGCTCGCCATTCTCTCCACTTGAAGGAATCAATAGAAATATAATATAAGTTCCAATCCCAATTGTAATAGCGAGCAGTACCGCTATAATGACTACTATCGTTTTATTCATAGTAAATACCTTACCCCCATACAATTAATATGGTCATTCAAATAACCCGATACTAAATGGATAGGACCATATTGCCAACAATCCAAGTTTACTGATCTATTTCGGTTATTTCCCCGGATTTGATTTCTCTTACTATAAAAATTTCTACCCTTCTATTTCTGGACAAACCTTCCGCTGTATTGCTATCGTCTATGGGGTGGAATTCCCCATATGCAGCAGCCGATAGCTTTGATGCTTCAAAACCTTGCTCCTCACACAAAAATCTAACTACATTAACTGCACGCTCAGCAGACAATTCCCAATTTGTTGGATGCTTCCTGGGATTAACCGGTATAATATCTGCATGGCCATCTATCCTGACCCTGCTTATATGCTCTTGAAATTCATTTAAAACTTCACTAATACCTACCAGAATCTCCTTGGCATCTTGCTTTATATTAGCTGCACCAGAGTCAAAAAGTACTGTATCTTTGAACCTCAAGAGTATCTCAGTATGTGTTTTTGATATTTTTACCTCAGCAGGTATTTCCCTTTCCTCCAAAAAGCCCTCTATTGCCTTATAAAGACGAACAAAATCATCCTTATCATCTTGTTTGCTATTCTCGTCTCCATGGAAATCACTTAACTTATCGGTACCACCGGGGAATAGTTCAAGAAAATCCTCTATACTTGGATTATCGCCTGTATTTGGCTTTTCGTTAACTACTTTACCTCCCTCCAGGATACCGCTCTGTCCTGCTAGTGACGAAACCAAACTCTGCCACTTTTGAGCATCTATGGTGGAGAATGAAAAAAGCATCACAAAAAAAGTTAATAGTAAAGTAACCAAGTCCCCATAAGTCAACAACCATTCGGCTGCACCTTTATTTTCTTGTTTTGGCGTTCTTTTTCTTGCCAATCTCATTCATCCTCTACTGGGTTATTTCCTTCCCTGTTTAATCTATCCTTCGGGGGTAGAAAAGCCTTTAACTTTTCTTCGATAATACGGGGATTCTCACCTGCCTGGATTGAGAGCATGCCTTCTAACATAATTTCCTTTAAGAGTATCTCCTGACTACTCTTGTACTTTAACTTAATTGCCATTGGTGTAAAAAACAAGTTAGCCAACATAGAGCCATAGAATGTTGTTACTAAGGCTACTGACATGCTGGGTCCTAAGCTAGATGGATCATCCAATTTTCTGAGCATATTAATTAGTCCAATTAAGGTACCAATCATGCCAAAAGCAGGAGCAAGGGAGGCCATGGTTTCAAAAATCCCTTGCCCTTCCTGATGTCTTTCCTCTAAAAAATCCAACTCAGTTTCCAGGATATTCCTAACCAATTCAGGATCTGTTCCATCTACAATAAGGAGTATTCCTTTTTGCAAAAACGGATCATCGGTACCATAAGCCGCCTCCTCCAAGGCTAACAGGCCCTCTTTCCTTGCTATATTAGCTAATTCTATTATCCGGACGATTATATCCTGTGGTTTATCTTCAGATGAAAAGAAAAGCTTTTTGACTACCCTTGTAAAACCTACCAGCCTCTTAAATGGATAGGACACCATAGTCGCAGCTAACGTCCCACCTAGAACTATCATAATGGAAGCTAAATCATAAAAGCTCTGCAAGGTTCCATTGATGATTATGCCAACTATAATAAAAGCAATCCCAACAACTATTCCAGCCAATGTTGATACATCCATTGACTACACCTCACTTATGGAATCTCCTAAAACTCGTCTTTTAAATTCTATTACTCTGTTAATTACCTCATCAACATCTTCTTTTACTATAACCTTCTTGCCTGTAGTCGTAGTTATTACCGTATCGGGTGTGCTTTCAATAAACTCAATTATTTCAGTGTTTATGACAAATTCTTTACCGTTTAACCTGGTAACTTTGATCACCTGACTCTCACCACCCTTAAACTATCTTTAACTAGCCGGGATCATGGTCCCGGCTAGTTAAAGTCTACCTTTTCAGGTTGACTAATTCCTGTAATATTTCATCAGATGTGGTAATAATTCTTGAATTGGCTTGAAAACCCCTTTGAGTAATAATCATATCTGTAAACTCCCTGGCTAAATCCACATTGGACATTTCCAAAGCACCCGGGTTTATTAACGCCCTTCCATCTATCCCTGCTTGTCCTATAATAGGATCGCCAGAGTTTGCTGAGATCTCGAACAAATTATCCCCTAGCTTTAATAGGCCTGCGGGATTATTGAATCTGGATATGGCTAATATCGCGTCTATACGAGACATACCATTGGAATAGATTCCAATTATTCTTCCCATGGAATCTATGGTTATATTAGTCAAGGTACCATATTTATATCCATCGGATTCAGCTATCTTAAATGTAGACTCACTATCGTTTTGAGTCATTTTTTCGGGATCAAACTCTATCGTTAAACCTCCAACATCATCTACTAGCATTATGGGGTCAGATCCATTGCTGAACTCTATCAGTGGGATCGTTATCCCATCCAGTGGATAAACTAGTTTGCCATTACCATCGAATTCAATCGGTCTAGCATCAGCATCCTTAGTATCATACAAGGGACTGGTTAAAATTTTACTATCGTTGTTGGCCGGTTCTATGACAAGATTCCATTGATTCGGTACAATTTCAATTATTGGATTCCCGTCTGGATCCAGGATTTCCCTAGTAACCCTCGAGAAAATAAGCTTTATACTATGTTCTTCTCCCAGGTTATCTATAATACTAGTCGTATATTCCACGATGCCATCATCTGCCAACCTACTATTGAGATTTCCCTCAAACCTTATCCTTGAACTTACCTGGGGAGACATGGATAGATTTGCCAGGTTGATTTCCCTGGTCGGTCCTGTGGTCACTATGTTCCCGTCACTGTCCCTATTGGTCCATCCCTGTACCTTTAAGCCATTGGCAGCTACCAAATAACCGTGGGGATCCTCAATAAAATTACCGGCACGTGTATAATAATTCCTTGTTCCGTCTGAGAGAATAAAGAATCCATCACCGTCCAAGGATAGGTCCGTAGCCTTATCAGTTCTTTGAGCACCCCCTTGGGTATGGAATACATCGATAGAAGCGACGGAAACACCCAGGCCTATAGAATGTGCATTGGTGCCGCCGCGCCCTGTAGCACTGGTAGGTGCGGAAGCTGCTTTCAAGGTCTGGTTATACACCTCTTGGAAGGTAACCCTACTAGCCTTGAATCCAACAGTATTTACGTTAGCAATATTATTGCCTATAACATCCATTTTTGTTTGGTGAGAACGGAGTCCTGATACTCCTGAAAACATGGAACGTAACATAGATTCTAACCTCCTTAGTTTTGTGCGATGAATGCCCCTTCTGTCATTCCAGGGCGCAAAGCCTCCTAAAAAGGTCCGGCTAGATAATTATCGCACCATCAATATTGGTAAAAACATTTTCTCGGATACTGTTATTATCCACAGCTGTTACAACAGTTCTAGTCGGGACATTAACAATAAAAGCTGTATTCTCCATTAAGATCAAGGAGTCCTTAACCCCTTTGCTCTTTACCTTTGCTAAGGCATCCCTTAGATTCTGGAGTTGTCTTGTAGAAAGTTCTATCTTCCGATCCTCCATCCTCCGGATCGCATGTTTGCTGAACTTGATATCCCACGCCTGACTGTTTTCTAGGGCTGCCTTAAAAACATCTTTAAAATCCTGTTGCTCTTCGGTTTTTATGTTGTTTAGGCCGGTCTTCAGTGTACTGATACCTGGTTTTTGAGGATTGGCCACGGGTTTACCTAAGGTTACTACACGGTTTATATTGATGTTTTCATTTCCCGGTCTCACTTTATTCACCATCCTTACTACCAAGGTTTATACTTAATCTGCACCGTTTGCCTCTTCAATCGACTCTGCCTCATCCTCTGAGAAAACTGTGATCAACTCATCTATATTTAACGTATAGTCTCCTACATGAAGGTACAACCTTCCTTCAGAGAAAGTCACACTACCAACCCTCCCTAATACAGGGATGACTTGGGATGAATTTTCTATACCAACTTCACCATAGACCATCTTGCCTACAAGGTTCATAGCCTTTAATGATTGAAAATCCCTCCCCATGTTTTGAATTTGTTCTAGAGTGCTAAACTGTGCCATCTGGGCGATAAAATCTTTATCCTCCATGGGATTAAGGGGATCTTGGTTCTGTAACTGAACTATTAGTATCTTTAAAAATTCATCCTTGCCTAATTGGGTTTTTATTTCCCTGGTTGGCTCATTTGTGCCTTCAATATAACCGCCCACTTGTACTCTCATAAATTCACCTCCTACGCCAAACAATCAATTTGATTCTGCTCTGTAAGTCCATTAGCCTTTATCATAAAAATGTCAGAAGGCGTAATGGATTTTCTGTTACCTTGTCTAATCGTCCGTGTTTGATGGAATTGTTCGTAATTGGATTGCCCACCTACATTAACGTCCAAAGAAGTAAACACGAAGCCCTGATCCTCGAGAGTAGCCAACAGTTCGCTTAAGTTTCGCTGTAAGAAATCCCTTACCAGCTGGTTGTTGGTTAAAATCTTACCTGCTAGATTGCCATCTTCAATGGCAACCTTGAGAATGAGTTTTCCCAGATGATTGGGCTGTACTTCTATTGCCAGCTCTGATGCCCGCTTATTCAAGGTCACTACAATTCTTTTTGCCAATTGCTCTACAGCCTCTATTGTTCCGACTGAATCGGATATGTCCAATGCTTTTGAAAAATCCAGGCTATTATCTAAAATAGCATTGTTTAGACTATCTGAATTGCTTCCGCTGTCATATTCCGATTCAGAGTCTTGGTCGGAGAGCCCTTTTTCTAATGTCAGCAAGCGATCATACGTACTCTCTTCCTTGTAAAGCTGTCTAATTTGGGCTTCTCTTGTGAGCTTATTATCTTCCCCTGTTTTTTTGAACACATTATCAGGTTCCTCATGATCTGCTGATAAGGCAATCTGTTTCAAGAGCCGATCCTGTCCGTGAACAGCATTATTTAATATGCGATTATCCACTACATGGATCTGTGTTCCATGGGATAAATCTTCTTTATCAGGATGATCAGACATCGATCCATCTATTACGACACCACTATCAGGTTGATTGTATTCTTCTATTAGTTTATTATCAGATTCTATTAGATAGATGTCAGCACCCTTAGTCTCTGGATCGATAGCCTCACTGTCATGTAAAAACGTCCTGGAGACATCATAATTAATAAGCCTTAAATCGGGGTTGTTTCCCATGGATACTTCTTCACCTGGATCGAATATGTCTACGGCTTCACCGTCCATAACTCCCAACTTCATAACATCACCATCAGTATGCTGAAAAATTGGGGCGATACCCTCGTTCAGGAACTCCACATCCGTTGGGGTCACATCAACATCAACTGCCAATAGGGAGATTGACGAAGTATATAAGCTGTCTCTTATACACATCTCCGCGCACAG
>DGDX01000056.1 GCA_002385665.1 Firmicutes bacterium UBA3941 | reverse complement strand
CGTTCTATGTGTCATTATATCGGTCACAATCGTGTTATCAAATTCAAAAATATTGTTTATCATTTCCCTCTCGCTCTGATCTATAGTCCCTTTTTCTCCGCCTATATCGACGAGCATACGAATTTCCTCTTCTGTAATTTTTTCATCTTCCTCGCTTGGATCCACACCAAACAGTCTAACTACGAAATTGGTAGATGCAGTAAGCAGACTAACAAAAGGAGAGGTTACTGACGATAGAAAATTAAGCGGACCAACAACAAAATTGGAAATGGAATCTGCTTTCTTCATAGCAAGCCTTTTAGGCACTAATTCCCCTAAAACAAGAGTGAAATACGACAATATAATAGTTATAAGGATAACAGAAATATTCTTAAGCCAAACTTCTGGAACTTGAACCCCAGTACGTTTAATTAGAGTAACAAGCCTACCGGCAAAACTGTCAGCAGCAAAAGCACTGGCAAGAAAGCCTGCAAGAGTAATACCAATTTGAATAGTTGCCAGGAATCTACTTGGTTCATCCAATAACTTTTTGATCTGTATGGCCTTCTTATTACCTTCTTCGGCCTTTAGTCTAATCCTATTATCATTTAATGAAATAAGAGCAATCTCTGAAGCTGCAAAAAATGCATTTAGCACTATGAGTATTATTAAAACCAAAAATTCTGTAAACAATTAAATACATCCTCCTCATGAGAAAAAACTGGCTAAACAAAAAAGGCACAACAAACCCAACATATGGATTGTTCTATGCCCTTATATAATAACCAATTTTTTCAATTGAGGTCTTTAATGATTGCCATAACGCTTTATTATTTCGCAAACTCGCAGGACTATCGTCCATATTTTAACCACCTACCTCTATTAATTCACCCTTTGATGATAATTTACCATGTGATTATATTCTATGTCAAGTTATATGGTAGTATTAATCTTATTATACCGGGCTTCTTCAACAGCTTTTGTAAGCCGTTCTTCCAGACCCGCTTCATAAATATCACTGTATAGGAAATCATTCACCCGGATTTCTTCCATAGATTCATTCGGTGTACCATCATCCTTTCGAGGTTTTTCCAATACGAAATCTATCGCATAAAAAGGGATCTCTTCTTTATCAAAAATTTCCTTAAGATGAAGTAAAACCTCACTTGCCTTCTTCATGGTGACCTCTTCGCTTTCTATATAGATAGTAATATGCCCCGCTGTTTTTGCTAACTCCCTGACATCATATTTCTTATCAAGTTCCAAATCCTCTATAGATATCCCATAAGCCGGCCTAAGGGATCCGACCTCCCTATCGGCTTCTATTGTTTGTATAGAACCAAAATTAATGTGGCTGATATATGGAAAATCCGGAGCCATAAAGACTTTATCAACCATGATGCGGTACTCGGAATCTATACGTTGCCAGGTGTTCCAACCACTCAAAACGTGATTTTCATATGAATCACGAAGTATTTTACCTGCGAGGGAAATATCCAAATCAAAGTGAGTATCTAGACTGGTCTGTGATCTGACATAAGCAAAATAAGTTCCCGTCTTAAAACTGTAATTAACCCTTTGGACCTCTAAATCCAAATCGGGATAGGTCTTTTCAATGTATTTCCGTGCACTTTGTTGGGCGAGACCCTTTGATATAGGATTCCCCAGCAAGCCATTAGCAATAAAAAGCAATATTCCAATTAGTATAAATGCCGTTATTCCTGCAATGATTTTAATTATCTTTTTCATGGTCTACCTCTTTTCTAAATGCAAATTTCAGTAAAAATGCAATGGCGATACCAAATAAAACAAGCCCACTGTAGATAACACTCATAAATATAGGAGCTAAGAATAAGTTTAGGATGCCATCCGTAGGATAAGAACTATCAGATATATGCTTAATTAAAGTCCAGATATACGAAAGGATAAATAGCGCAAGGGGAAAGTAAAACGATTTTCTATTTAGCGCAAAATAGGCGATTCCTCCGACAAGTGGGATAATTATTATGTTATAGAACATACCCGGACCTTCCGTTAGGCCAATACCGATCAGGGCACCAATGATAACGGTCGTAAGTGCTATAAAAAATATCCGTCTTTTTATCTTTTTAAGCACCCGATTATCATTGATTTCCGGAAGGGTGCCATATCCATTTTCGAATTCATCTTTACAAGCTTCGCATTGACGAATGTGTTCCAATACTAGTTTTTTGCTATCCTCACTTGCAACATTATCTTTTACCAATGGTATTAAATCGAGACACACCTGGCAAGAGATCTCAATCATTGCTTAAGCCCTCCTTTTCTAATATTCCCCTGATTTTTTTCTTGGTACGAAAATCTATTACCCTGGCCGAACTCTCTGATATATTGTATTTCATGGCTATTTCATAAAAAGAATAACCTTCAATTCGCATAAGTACTATCCCTCTTTTTCTTTCATCCTCATCCTCTAAGAGCATCATTATTTTATTAGCTATAGTTTTATCAATAAAGGACTTTTCAAGGTTTTCTTCCCGGTACAGATATACTTTTGCTAAACTATCGAGATCCGTAGCATATTTGTTTTTCCGTAAATACCCATACCATTTATTTCGTGCAATAGAAAACAACCAAGTCTTTATATCAGAATTACCCTTAAAATTATGTAAGGATTGAATAGCTGCCAAAAATGTTTCTGACACTAAATCTTCCGAAAGGATTGGGTCATGGGTTAGACTAACAAGGTATATGTATACGTCTTGCTTATATCTCGCATATATATCTTTTATATGGGACATAAAATTCTCCTTTCATAATATTAGTGTCAAATTCACCAGTTTTGTTACATTAATTCTTAAATATAAAAAAAACAACCTGTAAAGCACAGGCAGCTGATTCCCAGCAAACCCAGAATATGCCTGAAATTGAATAAAGTTAGCTTTGAGGGTTAACCTTCTGAGCTAACTTCTTTATTTTGGCTGTGACTTTCGGTTTCCATCTTTATCAAACTTCTTTTTTAATGCTTTTTCTGGTCAAAACCAATCATGGTCAATGGAATCAGTTAATTCATTAACAACATAAAGATCCAAAATCCCACATTGGCCTCTCCCATTCCTTATTAGTCAATGCCTATAGATTCCAATAAACTCTTTGCCTTGTCAAAATCAGTTTCCTCCACCATAACATCAGTACCAAATATTGAGCCTCCAGCAATTATCCTCATATGTCCTCCGGAACCATGATCTTTTAAAAGGTATGGTATGTCGTTGTCATCCAATATCGACCTAATCATCCCTAATTCTATCTCATTGGAAACGCTTTTGAGTTTTATTATATTAATATCGTCCATATTATGGGTCATCTCTTACTCCTTTCATAAATGAAAATATTATACTTATATAGATTATTTCATTAACAATTATATACCATACACATGATATATTCCATACCTTTCCAAATGTCTTCTTGCATCCCTTCTTCCCTGCTCTTTTTCAGTAAAATACATCTTCTTAAGATTTTCTTAATTAACCATTAATCTACTTGAGGAGAATACCAGGGGAAGTATAGTATTTACATACAAGGGGGTTTTTACGTGTAAACATAAAGGCGGCCTTAAAAAACTGACCGATTAATCGATCGGGGAAGGAGGAAAAATGTGGAACAAGTACCTGATTCGCCTGATAATCAGCATCCAGTGAAAACTGATGGGGATTATGAATTTATTGGATACTCCCTGGTAGCAGAAAAAGTATCTAAAAATCGTGATCCCTATTTCTCCAACCTAAAATTCATTTTGATTTTTCTTGTGATACTGGGTCATTTAATAGAAAAATACATATACGTTAACCATGATTTATATAGTATATACACCGTTATTTACATGGTACATATGCCATTGTTTGCTTTTATTTCCGGTTTTTTTTCTAAAAACAGCTATAGAAAACTTAACCGGATCTGGAAAATCGGGGAGCAGTTCTTTTTGTTACATCTGGGGTGGCTTTTGGTAAATTTATTACTGACAGGGGATATTGGGGATTGGAAAACCCCTTATTGGTATTTTTGGTACCTGTTGAGCCTTTTTTGTTGGAAGTGGATGGGAATATTTTTGCAATTCATTAACAGACGGGTACTCTCCAAAATGAATAAAATATTCAGGATATCTGTTGTAATTACGACAATTATACTTGGATGCTTTTCCGGCGTTATATGGTGGATTGGCAGGAACTTTTCCTTGTCCCGTACCCTGGTATTCTTTCCTTTTTACTATATAGGACTTCGCTGCTCAATGAAGGTGATAAACAGGATAAAAAATATACGGCTTATGAAAAAATTGCTTATTTCAGCCACAGCTTTTATCATTGCTTTTATTTTGGGCTCTTTGCTTATGCGTTTTGTACCTATAACTTTTTTACATCATGCTGAGGGATTTAAAGCACTAAATTTATCAATATCATTGGGAATACATGCAAGACTCATCAGCTATATTATAGCTGCTTCTCTTGGCCTTGCCATACTTGCCTTGACTCCCAGCAAAGAATTATGGTTCAGCAAATTCGGTGCAGATACTTTTCCAGTGTATATATCCCATGGGCTATTAATGCCGGCTAATATTTTTGCACCAACCAGTACTTTGGTTTCCCTATTGTACTTTACAGTATTTATCTTAGGGTTTATCTATCTGGTGTATTGGATAGTGCATTTGGGAAGCAACCTCAAACTGAAACTTCATCTATGATGTTCCTTAACCCTTGAAAACCCTGCTATCCCTACTAAAAGCAGTATAAGATTAATCACGCACATGACTTTGAAACCAAAGGTATCATAGATGTAACCGTTTATAAGGGGAGCAATGGCCGAGATTGGTATAATGAACATATTTGTTATACAAAGATATGCCGGTCTGTCTTCATAGGAACACATCCCAAATACAATATTGATGTTGCCAATCATATAAGCACTGTGGGTAAGTCCATAAATTACAGTTAATACAATTACCACATTAGGATCACTAACAAATATGGCAGATATCAGATTTATAATGAATAAAATATAGCCTCCGAGCATTCCCCATTTAAATCCACGTCGTTGAACCAGCATTCCCCAAAGGATAAAACCTACAGCATTGCACACAAACATTATAGTGTTCATATTAGATATGACATCTGCACCAATATTGAAGTTGGATTTTGCGTATACTGTTTGAAAGGGAAACAAAGAGGTTACCGGGAAGATAATAAGAGCTTGCGCAACTATAAACCTTATAATGTTTTTATCCCGTTTAAGTATCTCTTTAAGCTTAAACCCATAGCCATTCCTCTGGATCTCTTCAGCGCCGTTTTGATAATTTTTTGGCTCATAAGGGGCAACCAGAAAGATGAATGAAAGCATATCCAGTGCAAAAGCAAGTAGGAACAGATATCCATACTGCTGTGTGCCAGACACACTTCTTCTCAAAATAACTCCAGCCAACAGAGAACCCAATACCCCTCCAACGCTGTTAAAAGCGCCCCTCCAACCAAAGAATTTTCCCCGTATGTTAAAAGGAATAACTTTATTGATAAAACTATAATAGGCAAGATTTCCTGTTCCCATAAACAAGCCTTTAAGCCAGAAAATTATGTAAAACAGTATAACAAACAGCAAGGGCTTCCTGGGAGTCAACAATAATATCAGCAATCCAATAATCAAGCTGGAAGTACGATAGATAAAAACGTACTTACCCATCAAGCCTTTATAGGAATCCAGCCGCTCCATATGCCTGGCAGTAAAAAACTGAGGTATAGCCATTAAAAGCATTTGCACCGTTGTCAACAGTCCTATAACAAAATTTGAATGCACATATTCGCTTATAAAATATACCACCAGAGTTTGCAGAGGTATCAGACCCATGGCCATTGCATTCAATATACCATCGACAATGCTTGTAATCACATTTCTCTTTATGTAAGGCTGTAGCTCCTGTTCTATTTTCTGCTGTATCATCAACAGGTCTCCCCTTTCGTTGCTCTATATCATTCTGTATTTTCTATATTACGGCTTAAACCCCAATAAAGGAGAAAATTTGCCTCATTCTAGCTATCCTCCAGAAAGATCCTTTTTCACAACTTATTCTACAAGTACGCCAAAATAACTAATACGCTTATATAAACCATTATACTATTGAAATTATGTCTTATAGCACCTGCACATTATTTCTGCCATTGTTTTTTGCTTTGTATAAAGCCTCATCAGCCCTTCTAACCAGGTCATTAGCTGCATCTGTATTCTTTAACTCTGCAACTCCGACGCTTATGGTTATACGAATATCATTCATAAGCACCGTACTCTCAATTGTCTTTCGCAATCTCTCTAACGTTCTATATGCTTCCTCAGCATTGTTTTTAGGCATGAGGATGGCAAATTCCTCCCCTCCCCAACGTGCAAGGATATCGACTTTGCGTATATTTCTTAACAATGTCTTGGATAACTTTTTTAACACCTCATCGCCTACATCATGGCCATATGAATCATTGATCTCTTTATAATGATCTATATCAAGCATTGCTATTGACAATGGCTCCCCATAGCTTTTAGAGAAATCAATCATTTTACACATATAGTCGTTAAAGGCTCTCCTATTATATACTTTTGTTAACTCATCGATAGTTGAAAGGTACTTCAGCTTCTCTTCAACCTTTATCCTCCTATTTATTTCCTCGGTGAGTTCAGCCCTTGAAGCCATTGTTTCTTTTAATCTATCCAACATTTTATTGAAAGACTTAGCTAATGTACCGATTTCATCATTTGATCTAACCTCTATATGCTTATCTAGATTTCCCTGCCCAACTTCTTCTGTGAAAGCGACTAGTTTAGTAATATTTTTTGTCACTTTTTCTATAAAGAATAAAGTAAATAGGGATATAATAAGGATGGTCAAAAATCCAATCAGTAAGAACTGTTTCGTTTGTTCATATACTCTGCTATCGATAAATTCTTTTGGTACTTCTATTACAACCATCCAATTTTCATCATTATTCCCTAATGTGTGATCAATAGATTCCACAGTACCCCCAAAACCAAACCGACTTGATTCTATAGTGTTTGCAACAGGACTAATACTGACTAAAATATCCTGATTGTTTTTATCCTTGTATATACCATAGGTTATCTCTTCCCCCAATATGGGTAACAAATCCTTACTGATTGTCGTTGAAAACGGTTCTTTACCGGGTTCCAATACTATTGCTCCATCAGTCCTCGCAATCTTAACTGATCCGGGTTTATATAGTAGGGAATAGTTTTGTATAACTTCGCTGAATAGTCTCGATATCCTTATGTTGCTTTTCAAAATCCCAATAACCTGGCCTTGGTCGTACACTGGGACAACTACCCCTAATACATAATCTCCAACACTATCATCGTAGCCCCTGTCGTCAAAGAATACTTTACCTTCACCTTTATTATAGGCCTCCAGCCACCAATACTTATCTCCGTGGTAATAGGTTGTAAGCTTTGTTGTAGAGGCTATTAATTCTCCATACATATTGGTAAGAAATATCTCACCGTACAAACCAGGGATGACTTCCTGTTGCTTCTTTAAATGTTCAGCTGCAGGATTTGATAAGGATCCTTGTATAAATGTCTCCTTCTCATCATGGGTGCTTGTCCACTTATCGTTGAATACTTTTATTCGATTCTTTCTACCTTCCCCGCTTAAATGTTCAATTTGCCGGTTGCTTCCCTTTACACGATCTATAATTACAGGGGTTGTCGCTAACGTCTTAGCTGTTCTGGATAGTTCCACCAGATAATTATCTATATTAATGGATATGGCTGATGCGACCTCCCTGTTGTTTTCTAATGTATTATCTATTAAGATTTTTCTATTATGTCTAGCAACAAAAAAGGTTAACATTGTTACGAAAACAATTCCCAAAGCAGTTGTTATGTTAATTAATTTTGCTCTAAATGACACATATATCTCCCTCCCTTTTAATTGTCTATATATCCTTCTTTTTATATGTCTTTGCAGTATCCATACCAAGATGAATTCAATCATATATTGCGCACCTAAATAACAATATGCTTTATCTCCTAAATACCGCCAATTTTTCTCTTCTTAAGACAGTTATTGTGCTTTGCGTTACATAGTATCTACACAGTAAAAAATGGACAATCATTCAATTGCCCATTGTAAAATATATTATTCTATTTACACTGGCATCCCGACTATCATAGTAGCATTACTTTAGACTCGTGGCTTTGCGTCCCTATCTTTCAATAGGTTTGCCTTTACATTCGAGGTAATCATTTTTATGTATAAATTGTATTCAGAAAGTGTATAATTGTCAAGGTTTGCGTTACTTCCCTATCATCCACCGCAACAGGGCATTAATAGCCCCATATTCTATGACAGTTGCCATAATACAGAGCATAAGAAAAACTCCCAGTTTAAACTCCCCGACTTTATCCTTCCAATACTCGCCTCTAAACAAAGAGATGATATTTGGTATTAATGTATATCTTACAGATTCCCTAAAATCATCCCTGTTCCTAAACA
>DGDX01000096.1:463-18600 GCA_002385665.1 Firmicutes bacterium UBA3941 | reverse complement strand
TTCATTGAAGCCATTAGAATTGGTTTTAGCAGGATAAGGGAAGAAGGGAAGATATCTCTAAAAGAGATAAACAAACAGATAGAAGAACTCCTGGAAAACAGCATAAGAAGTGAAGGAGTCATAAACCTGTTCTCGGATATAGATATGGAGTTCTCAATATTCGACGAAGAGTTTTTAAACAGAATTTTCAATATGAAGCAAAAAAACCTGGCTATAGAACTAATGCACAAGCTGCTAAGGGAAGAAGTAAGGCTATACTCCAGGACAGACATAGTTAAATCCGAGGAGTTTTCTGAAAGAATAAAAAGGATTATGGATGAGTATCGGAGAAGTCAGATAGCCAATGCTGAAAGTTTAGACCAACTATTTCAGGAAGAACAGAGAAGTCAGCATGGCAGTAGTAGCCAGGAAGAAACCGAACATCCCTATCGTGCTGGCGGGCAGAGTAATATCTACACCGAGGACCAATATATTGAAAAACTGAATAGGATTATAGAGAGCCTAATAAATATCGCGAGGGATATTGTCGAGGCGGATAAAAACGGAGAGAAGATAGGTCTTACAAAGGAGGAGCTGTCCTTTTATCATGCTCTGACGTTTAAAGAGACAATTGAGGAGTTTTATGAGGATGAGGTCCTGATACAAATGGCCAAGGAGCTCACAAAGGAATTGAGGGAGAACGAATCAATAGACTGGCAATACAAAGAATCAGGCAGAGCCAGAATGAGAAGTATAGTTAGAAGGTTGCTCCGTAGATATAAGTATCCACCTGAAGAAATGAAGGAGGCATTAGATATAGTACTCAAACAATGTGAGCATTGGTCAATGAGAAGAATAGCATAGAATAGAGATCTGCCTCGGCATTACTGGACACGACTTTGATGATATAACTGCTGTTCTTGCACCGCCCCAAAAGTATCGTAAACAGCTACGTGCTGCGCGAGGTATTTTACACATTATCTGGGACTTGACTGTAAAATCCAATTCATACGCAATAGGGAAACAAGCAGATACCATGGTAACCCATTTTCATGAGCAAGTAATAGCAAATGGAATTACTTAAGCAATTCAAGGATAATCCGTCATTCAGCAAATGGATTTCGGATACGATATTAACTTAACTTATAACGTCAAAGGTGAAGTGTATGATGGAGAAATAAAAATTTAGTTATTATGTTAAAATTATAAATTGCGTGGGAGGAATAGTGTTATGAGAACTGTGGAGAGCCTTAATGAGATTAAAGTAAATATGGAAACGTTGGATAAGTATTTAGCTTCTAAAAAAGATCCGGAATATACTTTTGCGATCAATTTGATTAGGAGAGGCACTTGTTTTATAGCTATGGAAAAGAATGGTAAGTATAGATTTTATCCAAGTAGGTTTATCGGTTATCTGAATAATGGAATGAATGAGCATTTAAATAACCGTAAAAAGGATGGTAGAGTGACAAACCCTGCTATTTCCGAAATAATAGGTAAAAAACCTACCCCCAACCCTGTCCTGGAAAATCTCTATCGCGAGTATTGTGAATCATTAGGTTTTATAGCTAATGAAAAAGGTACATTCGGTGTAGAAAGAAAATATTGGGAGGTTAAAAATTAATAAACATCTATAATAGTAAAGAATAATACATATTGATCCCGTATAGTTCATGCGGGATTTTTTATGCGTATTTTTGCTTATTATGAGGTTTATCGTTTTGGTTCTCCCGGGAACGGGAAACGGGTGGCTACATACCGACCGTACCTGTACAGAGATCCAATAACCTACAACTTCACATCCTCAATCATCCCCAAAACCCTATTCGGTCCGTCAATAATAATCTTATCCTGTATATCCTGATCCAAATAGGAAAACGATGAGCGCTTTCCCTGATAGTCACGCAAGTACCGTGGTGCTTCTATCTTTGTGTTATTTAGTTTGCGCAGCAGCACTTCATCCTCACGACGTAAAAACCTTGCATCACTTACAGCACAAACAGGGATATCCAATTTTTCACCCAGGTCGATAATGGTTTCCACTACATCCCGGTTAAATACCGGCATCAGCTCCAGATAATCAAATTTCTTCGCAATAGATTTAAGTTCTTTCCACGTATTACCTTTTTCTATGGCCTGTACCAGCTCCCCGTATTCATCACCGCTTCCCAAAAGCAGGCCTTTTCTTTGGGCAAGCAAATCCTTTTCTTCGATGATATCATCTTCACCATTCAAACCAGCCTCTAAACTATACAGGCATTCCAGGCCATCCTGATCCTTTGCCAGCAGTGTAATATGCCCTTTTTCCGTACTGGTTTCCATACCGAAGATTGTTTTGATATTATCAATGCCCAAAAAGTGGCCTGCTTCAGGGAATGCATCCAACGTATTATAATCGGTTATGGCAACCGCTTTTACATCCACTTTTGACATCCAATTCGCCAGGCTTTCAGGCTGGATTACCGAGCCTTTCTTTGAATGGATTGTGTGAATATGGAGTTCAATAAAATCATCGTCCAACGTCCATCCGTCCGTATGTACTTCTATTCCCCTGCTTCTAAGCAAATGAATCGGAGTATAATCCTCGATTTCTTCATTTCCAGAAATCCATAATTCTTTCAGATTGGGAAGCCCTGTGAGGTATGAAATATCCCGGACCGAACTTCCAACCAGGCCTACCGATTCGATGCCTGGATGATTGGTCAGAAATGATATGTCGCTGCATTTTTTGCCTCCCAGATACACTTCCCTTAAATTCTGAGCCTTTATTATTTGTTCAGGAGTGATGGAAAGATCGAACAATCCAATTTTCTTTAAACCGGGAAGGCATTTTAAATCACTTAAATCGCAGTATTCCCAATTTATAGGGTTACTTGAAATATCCAGTTCGATTATTTGCTCCAGATCCTTAAGAGGGGAGAGATCCCGGATCTGGTTTTCCCATAGCTCAACCACTTCCAGATTGGTCAGCCCTTCTAAGGGCCGTATATCACTTACTTTATTCATTGTTATATTTACCAGGCGGAGATTTTTCATACTCTGTATGAATTCAATATTATGAAGATTACAAACCTGCAAAATTAAATCATTCAGCTTCGTCAGATTGTTGAGATGAGTCAAATCGGATAAATACCCGTGCATTATTCCCAGCGTATTTAGATTTCTCAACCGTGATACAGGAGCAATGTCGCAGAATTGATCCGTGAATAAGCTTGTAAGCTGCTCCATATCCCATAAGGCTGACAGATCATTTATACTGCTGTCAAAAAGCAAAAGTTCGGTTAAATGCTTAAGCATTTTTATTTCCTCAAGATTATCCAACTCTGCGCAATAAATATGAAGGGAATGTAGATTTTTAAAATAAGCCAGATCTGTCAAAGCTTCCGGAGCTGTGATCCTTAATGCCGTTACAGATGATGGGATAATGAATTGCTCTCCCTCTTCCAAAGAGAGCTCTTCCATAGCTTCTCTGAAAGCCGAATCGGAAAAATAATCATAATTAAACATGGCATACACCTGATTTTCTGTAAATTCTATTGGCTTGATACAAAAGGAACCATGTATCCTGTCGAAATGTCTGTAATGTATTTAACTAGTGTTGCCTGATATCTCCTGACTTGATTCCCAATTATCTTTTTCTGTATTGTACATCATATCACAGAATTTCAACCGGTAAAAGAAAAAAAGTCCAAAACAATGATTAATATGTTGATGTTGTTTCCATGGGATAAATGTATAATGTAAGGAGTGTACATGAAAACGGGGAGGTAATTTGCATGTCAGGGGATCGCAACATAAAAGTACTGGGATGGAATATACACGGTGCTGCCGGATTCGGCAACTATCAAATGCCACCCTTTATTGCCGGCGAACTCATGAATCAGGATGCGGATATTGTTGTCCTAACCGAATTTGTAATTAGCGATGGCTGGGATTACATTAGAAGTATATTGGAGAAAAGGTACACCTTGTTTTCTACATATGTACCTGGGGAAAACGGCATCCTGATTGCTATCAAGAAAGATAGAAGGGAATTAAAGGCAGATTCATATCAGGCATCTGCCGACATGAATACTGTGGTAGAAGACAGGCCTAATTTTCTGCAAGTTAGACTTAATGGGGAAAAGGATAAACCTCTATACATTATTGGTATAAGGATCAGGGACAGTAATCATACCCCTCAGTTTAAGGCCCTTCGGGATCATTTGAATAGTTTACCGGAGCATGCCAGAGTTATTTGTATTGGTGATTTTAATGAATGGCCCAAACCTGTTCAACAGAAGTTGGGAAGCATTGTGGAGGTATATGCCCCCAGGTATAATGATTTTCATTCTGTGAATAATCCTATGTATATTCACCCATCCAGATGGAGCTATGTACCAAAACCCACAATAGAGCGTCCCGAAGGTGAGGCGGTAATAGACCTTATTGCTGTCAGGAATGTAAAAATTCTTAAAAATAGCGAAGACGACTTAAGCAGGAAAAGGGGGTATAAGATGTATGCGAAATACGACTGGAGTTTTGTCAACGAAAAAAATGGTTATGGAAAGTTGACAGCAAAAGACCTGAAAACTGAAGCGGTTGGATTGCCGGATCATGCAATTTTAACTGCAGAATGTGCAATAGACTAACTTCATTCTCTGCGCCTGATTCTATTCTGCTTCTGATGCGTACCCTTTTTCTACAATTAAAAACCAAACCTTAACATAGGTATGGAATATACATTGATTGTAATACCTATCTATTATACAATAGAAAACAAGGATAATATTGGATAAATTGGGGGAACGGTATGCTGAAAGTAAAAGATGTAACAAAGAAGTATGGCAAGGTACTGGCTGTGGATCATATGAGCTTTGAAGTAGACCAGGGCGAGATAGCGGTGCTGTTGGGTCCCAACGGGGCAGGGAAGAGCACCATTATAAAATGCATCGCCGGCCTCCTGCAGTATGATGGGGAGATTACCGTCGGGGGTCATGTGAACAAGGGGATAGAGGCCAAGCAAATCCTGGGCTATGTTCCTGAAACGGCAGCCCTCTTCGACTCCTTGACGGTAGAGGAGCATATAAACTTTATCGCCAAGGCTTACAGGCTAAAGGATTATGAGGATTATGCCGGGGAGCTCTTTGAAAGGTTTGATCTAAGCGATAAAACCGATAAGCTGGGTAGGGAATTATCCAAGGGCATGCAGCAAAAGGTCAGCATCTGCTGTGGTGTAATTATAAGGCCCAGGGTGGTCCTGTTTGATGAGCCCATGATCGGGCTTGACCCCAAAGCCATCAAGGAGTTTAAAAAGCTTATTATGGAGTTGAAAGAGCAGGGGTGTTCAATACTTGTCAGTACCCATATCATAGACACCATCAAAGAGGTTTGGGACAGGATTCTCATTATGAATAAGGGGAAGATCGTAAGCAACATCCTCAGAAGCCAGGTAGGGGATGAGGAAGAAATAGAAGAACGGTACTTTGCGGCTACAGGAGGGACACAATGAGTCCCTTAATCTATATTCTCAGGAAATCCTTCAAAAACACAGTTAAAGGGCTCTTTAGAAAGCCGGGTCCATTGATAGCTTATGTTATAATTGGCGGCTTTATCATTATCCCATCTCTTCTTTCGGGGTCATCGGGCCAGAGGACCGGGTCCCTAAATGTAAATCCGGACGTTTTCAAAGCTGTCTTTATGGGCTATACGGTATTTTTATTTGTAATATCCTCTCTATCATCCCTGAATGGGGCCTCCTTTTTCAGGATGGCCGATGTAAATATGCTCTTTACGGCCCCTATAAAGGCCGGATATATCCTGATCTATGGGTTTATCAAGCAGCTGGCACTCAGCATTATGGTAATGCTCTATGTGGGACTGCAGTATCCGAATTGGAAGAGAAGCTTTGGCTTGACTGACGGGGCCGGATGGATCCTGATGGCAGCCTACATGCTGCTTGTTACAGTCACTTCCCTTCTTGGAATGTTGCTGTATACCTATGTATCCAGGAAACCTGAGAGGGTAACTGCGGTTAGGAAAATTATTTATGGTTTTGTAATTGCCCTGATTTTGCCCATCATAGTAAACACCTTCAAAACCGGCAATGTCCTGGACAGTATTACCGGATGGCTCTCCCATGATTACATAAAGTTTATACCTCTCCTTGGATGGTTCCGGGAAATACTTATGGGCGTATTCACGGGCGTGACTACGGAGATATGGCTGTATATCCTTTTCACCCTGGTGATAACCATAGCTGCCTTTGTCCGTATCTATCTTATGGACACAGACTATTATGAGAATGTTCTGGCCGGAACCGAGCTGAAAGAGGCCATGCTTCAAGCCTCCAGGCAAGGAAAGGCAGCCCAGTCCAATGGACAGTTCAAGGCAATCCGAAGGTATAGAAAGGTTGATGCCAAATTCACCCTGGAAGGCAGTTTAGCCATCTTTCAAAAGCAGATCCTGGAGAAGAGGAAGAAGGGGGTTTTGCTGCTCCCTACCAGGACCATAATCATGGCTGTCGGTGCCGCAATAGCAGCACTGGCAATCCCGGTGGACGGCACGGAATTAATGCTGGGGATCCTGGGAGTTTCTGCCTACCTCATGCTTATTTTATCTGCGGCTACGGCCTGGGAGAGTGATATAGCCTATCATTATATCTATCTCATCCCTGCAACCCCATTTAAGAAAATGCTGGCCTCCACCCTGGCAGGAGTTATATATACCTTTATTGAGGGGATTCTGATCTTTGGAATTATCGGGGTCATATTGAGGACGGCTCTTTCCCTTACCCTTTCAGCCATATTGGCGTATACAGCTATAGGAACGGTGTTTTTATACTCAGATCTGGTCGTCAGGCGGATGTTTGGAAAGATTCACGCAAACATCCTGCGGATATTCTTTCGTATCTTCCTGCTCATGGTCATCATTTTTATTGCTGTAACTCCTGCAGTAATGATTTCTATGGCAACAGGCAATTATGCCCTGGGACTCTGTACTTCAGCGGCGGTCAATGTTGTTCTGATTCTGCTCTTTATGTGGATAGGGACCGGCCTGTTTAAAGCTCCTGAACTGCCATAGGGGGCTCTGGCAATAATCCAACCCATTATACAGTCAAATATATACTGGTAATACCTAATGAGCGCTAAGTTGCATCTTTATATAGGAGGATGATTTATTAAGGCAGCTTCCAAATTACATCGGGAAGCGGCCTTAATATAATCTGCCTCCACAAATCCATCCTCCCCAGTAACAGTTCTGATATACCAAATTGTATTACATATAGCTTTATGAAATAGTGGATGTAAGGATAATGTATTAGTACATAAAGTCCGGTTTTATTCAATTTGCATTGATGCTAATGTAATGGTATAATATGACATTATTAAACAATTTGTATAAAGATACAAAGATTAATAGATTACGGTAATACAAGAAAGTAATTGGTAACAGACAGAGTAGGACGAGGTTTATAAAAAAAGAAAAGCAAGGTGGTTGCCATGGTATATATAACCGGGGATACTCATAGAGATTTTGCAAGAGTTGAAGAGTTTTGCGAAGAATACGGAACAACTGAAGATGACATTTTGATTATTCTGGGAGATGTAGGCATTAATTATTATTTGGATGACAGGGATGATGAAATAAAAGAGGAATTGAGCCAGCTTCCAATCACATTGCTTTGTATACATGGCAACCACGAGGAACGTCCTGAATTTATTGATAGTTATACCGAAAAGATGTGGAGGGGAGGACTTGTCTTCTTTGAAGAAGATTACCCAAACATTCTTTTTGCAAAAGATGGAGAGATTTACGATTTTGACGGAAGAAAAGCGATAGCAATAGGCGGAGCATATAGTATTGATAAGTATTATAGGCTATACTTCAGACTAGCTTGGTTTGAATCAGAGCAACCGGATAAATATACAAAGAAATATGTTGAAAATAAACTGGAAGCAGTTGGTTGGAAAGTGGATTATGCATTATCCCATACAGGCCCATTAAAGTATTTACCCTATGAAAAATTCCTGCCTGACATGGACCAAAGTCAGGTGGACAAGTCTACTGAAGAGTGGCTCGATTATATTGAAGATAATCTAAACTATGAAACTTGGTATTTTGGGCATTACCATTGCAATATATTTTCGGGGAAAACCATGATACTTTATGAAGAAATAGTGGCACTGGGAGAATAGAGATACTTCCCAATAAACAATACACAACCATAACGAAAATAAAAGTATTAAAGCTGATTGTGAAATCCCTATACATAACGATATAAACAATAAAGGATTGCCAGCTGATCACAAGCTGATTATTTGTGGATAAACTTGACGCTACATGGCGTTAGTTGAGAATATACTTTATTAATTTATGACACCATTAAGTATGAATATATTAATTAGTCTTGGACCGAGTAGAGGAGGCTAGGCATGAAGGAGAAGATAAAAAATATAATTAGGAGAAAAACACTAGTAATCCCAGTTTTCCTTGCTATAGTAATAGCATTAATAATCTATGGTATAGGGGTGCAAAAGAATTCATCAGTATCACGAGATGATTATGCTACAGAAAATAATGAACAGATCCTTAGCGATCTGGGAAAAAGCGATATTGCACTTGAAACAGCAGATGAGGATGAAACTGAAAATGCTGAACATGAACCTGAACAAGTATTAGTACATGAAGCAAGCAATTCTGAACTCAATGACCAATCAGTAAGCGATTCCAGCAACAATGATGTAGTAGAGAACAATGGAGAAGAAACATCTCCTGTCAGCTCAAAACCCCAAGTTGAAAAAATAACAAGCCCTCAAGGTGAAGAGGAACCAGTTTATAGTATTACAATCAGTGCCAATACAATAGACGGTAAGCCTTATACAAAAACTTTTTCCAGCAGCAACCCTAATGACACCTTTAAGTATTATAAAGATGTGCGTGAAGGTAATAAGATCAATAGGTATGAAATAACAATGACTTTTACGGGGAAAGAGGTATCGCGAAGGCTTGTAGGAGAGGGTGAAGAAATCGTTGCTACTGACCCCGCTCCCGAAGATACTATTATAGAGTCAATGTGACCGGATACACCAGAGAAGGGAAGCCTTTCTCAAAGAGATATGAAAGCACAGATCCTAATGAGGTTATAACCTATTATAAAATCGAGACACGGAATGAAGAGGGATATTTCTACGAAATAAAGATTAATATGCTTGGTAAAGAGCTGTCAAAAAAGCAGGTAAAGGTAGATTATACATATAAGGAAGCAATCCTGGGCGAAGAAATTGAAGAATTTAGTGTCGTAGAAAAACCAGATGAAACCATGAAAGCAGGGAAAAAAGTAGTAGTCCAGGAAGGAGTAGACGGAATAATCCAGCATATAAAAACTGAAAAATATTTATTTGATATTCGCCTATCTGTAGATTTTAGCACTAAGACGGTACGAAAACTGCAGGATAAGATTGTAAAGGTCGGAACGCTGCTGCCACTGGGTAATTCAGGTAAGACCTTTAGCTCTTCTAAGGAAGCGATAAATTGGGCTGAACAGCAAAGCAATAACAAAAACAGCAAATGGTACAACCATGGATTTGATGTATTCCCCATAGATCATACAGGGAAAAGATTCTCTGTTGACTTTATCAAGCCAATAGAAGGAAAACCAGGCGACGGTATAGGGTTTGGATCTCCATAAGGAAAAAGCTGTTGACTATATAAAAACAAATAAATACAACAACCGTAAAATGATAGGATAGTTTTGGCGAGCTCCTATCATTTTTTTGCTATAAAGCTTCTATATTTACAATGATAAGGGCGAAAAAGGAATAATATCTTAGCTGTCGATTTTTAGTATAAAATAGTATAAAATGAGAGAGAAGAATGAAAGCAAAGGAAGGCAGAAAATGGATGTTCTAAACTCTAATGACTATAATTACATAGAAGTTGGCAACGTGGATGAGGATGGTATTTTGATATTCGTCCATCAAAGTCTAAAGGATACCATATTCAGCAAGGCCAGGAACCCTATCCTATCCAGGACTTATGGTTTGCTGCTGGGCAGCAAGATTAAGGCAAACAACCGTTATATCGTACATATAAACCATATAATGCCACTTGGCAGGATTAATCCTGACCAGGAGCCCAAGGCATTTTCGGCTAAGAGATGGGAAACCGTGCAAAACAAGGCATTCAACACATTTCCAACCCAGGAGATTGTTGGCTGGTATGGCGTGCGCAAGGGTTGGGGGGCAATGCTTACAGAACAGGACCAGCGCATCCATCAGGAACTGTTTATAAAATCCTGGCATGTACTTTATCTGCTGGATAATGCCAATGAGATCAGCAACTTCTTTTATTGGGAGGGTGACAAGCTTAAGCTCTGCAGTGGATACTATGAGTACTGGGATGATGGATCCCGGGAAGCTGGCCAAACCGTACTGGACAATCAGAAAAAAATGATAATAGGCCTGATTGGTGCCATCATTATAATTCTTACGGTATACTTGTCCGGACAATATGGTGGGGATCATTCTATCCCAAAGGACAATCTAAACATCGCCGGGGATACCCAGGGTTCCAGTACCAAAGAAGAACCCAATTCAGATCACTACCTGGCCAGAATAGCCGACCTTGAAACTGAACTGGAAGATAAGCAGCGGGAGATAGAGGTTCTGGAACAAAGAATAGAAGATCTGGAGCAGGAACTTGAGCAGGGGGAAGCATCGCAACAGCCCAATGGCGCCGTTTCAACCGGGGCTACTGTGTATATAATCCAAAGCGGTGACAACCTATATAAGATCAGTCAAAGATTTTATGGGACCGACAGGTATAACCAGGCATTGGCCAAGGTAAATAAAATCAAGGATCAAAAGGCCCTCAAGGTGGGGGATTATTTGGTGATCCCATCTATTGAAGAGATAGATAATCTGGATTAAGCAACTGATGAAACATCATTCTTTAAAAATCACATTCCACTTTTATGTATTTTTTGGTATACTCTATATAACCAAATATAACCAAGTGGTTAGACCTATAAAAAAGTAATATTTCCAGGCATTATACATTATGTTATACGGCAGCCGTACTGCACTGGTATTCGGGTGTCTTATAACAATGTAAACTTTACTTATTTTGAGGACAGAACGTAAACCACCTCAAATTTTTTTACGAGCAAGGATGAAGTACACGAGTAAGGATGAAGTACATATGAAAACAAAGGCTAAAAGGAAGAGGAGCAGGTATCTGAATATAGTCATAGTACCTGATGCTGAACATAGGATGAGAACCCTTAGGATACCAAAATGGGCAATATCATCCATCACCTGCCTGGTCGTTATGGCTGTCATGCTGTTTTCAGGGCTGGTCCTCTATACCAATTGGCTCGGCGGTCAGCTTAGCGTTAAGGAGGATAGGCTCCAAGCCTACAAGGAACAGGTAGCGGACAGGGATAACACCATAAAAGGGTTGGAGGATGAGATTGATTACTATGCGGGGGAACTTCAATCCATTATGTCCGTGGCATCTTCATTGCAGGAGCAGACCTCGTCGATTGCGGACAACAATCGTCAGATTCTTGGGGAGATATTACACCTGTTAGGCCTTGAATCCATTGGGGGAGAAACCTATGATGCCGATACACTCTCCTCCAGGTCCGGCACCCGTCCAAGGCCAAAAACCACAGATGAAACCAGGGACACAACCTTGGAACAAAGTCATATCCTGACGGTCAACGAATTTGTTAAAGCGGATCAAAAGGTTTCCTCTGTCCGGGAATTTTATGAGCACCTATCCGAAAGGGTCTCAAAGATGCGGGATTATCTCCTGGCCTATCCCTCTATTCTTCCGGTAGAGGGCAGGATATCCTGCCTTATGGGGGAGCGGGATAACCCCTTTGGCGGAAGAAAGAAGGAGTTTCATTCAGGTCTTGACATAGCAGTACCCAGGGGTACCGATGTAAAGGCCACGGGCAAGGGCAGGGTGATCTTTTCCGGCAGAAGGGGAGCTTATGGATATCTGGTCATAATCGACCACGGCTTTGATATCAAGACCTATTACGCCCATAATTCAAAACTCCTGGTGGAAGAGGGGGACATAGTGGAAAGGGGCCATATAATCGCCAAATCCGGCAACACCGGCAGGAGCACCGGTCCCCATGTCCATTACGAGGTAAGGATAAAGGATACGCCCAAGGATCCTTTGGATTTTGTGTTAAATTTCGATAGGGGGGACGAATGATGTTAACCAGAAGACAGAAGGCGCAACTGGACAGGGTTGCTACCTTAATCGGAGAGGACGTTGTTTTAAAGGACGGGGCCTTGTATGCCCAAAACACCCTGCGGATTGACGGCCAGTACAGGGGAGAGATAAACAGTCAGGGAGCGGTCATAATAGGGACCGGTGGTATAGTGGAAGGCAGCATCCAGGGTGAGAACATCATCGTTTCCGGCAGGGTTAGCGGCGACATCAAGGCCTCAAATCAGGTCCACATCCGGGACACCGGCTCTGTATCCGGCGATATCTCATGCTTTACCATCATAATAGAAGAAGGCGGCATTTTCGTGGGCAACTGCCATATAAACAAGCCTGAAGCCGGCGAGACTGTCCCGAAAACTGAGGACTAAACACAGCAGGTTATTAATTTTCATGCCAAACCCCTAAAGTTTCCTGCTTAATCATCCGATATAATTTATAGAACGAGATTGGAGGGGAGAGGCGATGAAAGTAACAGGTCCCATAGCCGTTGGCAGGACATTGGAGATAAATAAAAATATAGTTTCGGGGACTCAGGCAACAGAAAATAAAGCTATTACAGGTAAGGGTGCTTCCCAAAGGGATATACCCCAAAATTTCAGGACAATAGATCCCAACAGAAATGAGCCCACAACCATAGGCGAGCTGGAGCTGATTGAGGCTATTGAACGAGCCAACAAAACCCTGGTGGGTATCAATACCAATTTCAAGTTTTCCATCCATGAGGATACCAAGGCCATAATGGTCAAGGTGATAAACAGTGAAACTCAGGAGGTTATCCGGGAGATACCCCCGGAGAAGATATTGGATATGGTGGCCAAGATGTGGGAGCTGGCCGGGCTGATTGTTGACAGGCACATCTAGAGATAAAAACGGAGGAACCAAGGAAGGCAAGAGGTGAGGATATGAGCATAAACTCCATGTATTCATTGAACCGGATGAGGTTTGGCGGTCTGGCCAGTGGGCTGGACACCGATACCATCGTCAAGGATCTTATGAAGATCGAGCAGATGAAGGTGGACAAGCTTAAACAGGAAAAGCAGATAATTGAGTGGCGTAAGGAGGACTATCGCAGTACCACCAATCTACTCAGGGGGTTCTATGATGAGTATTTTGATATCCTCTACTCCAAGACCAACATGACCTCCCAAAGCACCTACAATACACTGAAGGTGCAGTCCAGCGACGATAAATACATAACCGCCACAGCCAGTCCAAACGCATATGTATCCGACAGGGTCATTACCAGGATAGAGCTGGCAAAGGCTGCCCAGGTAAAGGGCGCATCCGTTTCAGCCCCCTTAAGGAGCGGAGAGCTTAATGAAACCCTGAACCTGACCGGACATACCATAACCGTAACGGTGGATGGCACCACCAAGCTTATAGAATTCAATGGGGAATATGGTTCGGAAAATGGATATCAAGCTCTGATAGATGATCTTCAGTCAAAGCTCAATGAGGCCTTTGGACATAACCGGATAGAAGTAAGTTTCGACAGCCTGGACAACAGGATCATTCTGGACGCAGGCAGCAGTATTGTCACCGTATGGGAACATCCCACAGGGGAAGGTATGGACAACCTGGGCTTCAGGCCCAACCAGAGCAACCGGATTAATCTGGATTCCACCCTCCTGGGGCTGAGTGAATTCGGGATGACGGGAACTCCCCTGGTGTTCGACTCGGAGGGCATGGTTAACTTTACTATAAACGGTGTAGATTTCAGCTTCAGCGAAAATGACACCCTGCGGACTGTCATAAATCGTATAAACAGCAGCAAGGCAGGGGTGACCATAGCCTACAGCTCCCTTACGGATAGTTTTCAGCTAACCAACAAGAACACCGGTGCCGCCCATACCCTGACCTACATGGACGGGCTGGAGGGAAGCTATGAGAGCGGTGAACCCAAGGGAGGAAATCTTTTGGAGGCCCTGGGTTTTGCACCTCTGGATCTGGACGATCCCAACAGCATTCCAAAAGGCCAGGACGCCGTAATGGTCATGGATGGTATAACCATATACAGGAGCACCAACAACTTTACCATAGATGGTGTCACCTATAACCTAACTCATGAATTTGAGGCCGTAGGGGGACAGGAACCCATAACCCTTACAATGAGCACTGATGTGGATCAGGCCTTTGAGAACATAAAATCGTTTATCGATGCCTACAACAAGGTAATCGACACCTTGAACAAGAGCCTGTCTGCGGAGCGGTTCAGGGATTACCCCCCATTGACCGACGATCAGCGGGAGGCAATGAGCGAGAAGGAGATCGAGCTTTGGGAAGAAAAGGCCAGAAGCGGTCTCCTGCAAAGGGATCCCATCCTTCAGAGGATAGTCTATGATATGCGAAGGGCCCTGGTAGACTCGGTGGAGGGCGTAGATATAAACCTGTCCTCCATAGGCATTACCACCGGTTCCTATACCGAAGGTGGCAGGCTGCATTTGGACGAGGGTAAGCTGAAGGAAGCCCTTAGGGAAAAGGGAGATGAGGTAATGCGCCTCTTCTCGAACAAATCGGACATAGCTTATTCCCCCGATAACGATAGTGACCAAAGGCAGATAAGGTACAGGGAATCCGGACTGGTACATAGGCTTTCCGATATCCTTCAGGACAATATCCGTACCCGGAGGGACAAAAACGGCAGAAAGGGTACCCTCATTGAAAAAGCTGGTATAGTGGGGGATGCCTCCGAAAGGGTGAACCTTGTAGATGACCAGCTCAAGGATATGAACAAGCGCATCGACGCCGCCCTGGAGAGGATGTACAGGGTGGAGAACAGATACTGGGAACAGTTTACCGCCCTTGAGACTGCCCTCCAGAGGATGAGCTCCCAGAGTATGTGGCTGATGCAACAGTTCGGAGGCGGAATGTACTAAAACTGTTAACTAATAAGGAGGCTATTTAAATGGCAATTGCAAACCCATATCAACAGTACCAACAGCAAAGTGTAATGACGGCATCCCCCGGAGAACTGACCCTTATGTTATATAACGGCTGCATCAAATTTATCAGGCAGGCCCAATCGGGGATTGAAGCCGGGGATATAGAAAAGGCCAACAACTCCATAATACGGTGCCAGGACATTCTGGAAGAGCTGATGGTCACCTTAAAGCCTGAATACGAGATTTCAGCTTCCCTATCGGCCCTGTATGACTATATGTACAACCGGTTGATAGATGCAAATATAGCAAAAGATATAAGTATATTGGATGAAGTCCTGGGGCTGGTAACAGAGCTGAGGGATACTTGGGCTGAAGTCATCAGGATAAATCGACGACAGGTTTACGGGGGTTAAAAATGGGTGATGAATATGAGAGAAACAATGGGGAGTTGTGCGAGGACCTAAGGCAGTTGATCGTTATCACTTCGGATAAAAAACACAGGCTTCAGAGCCTGCTAAAGATGACCCAGATGCAAACGTCTGCCATTGAGGAGATAGATCTGGACCTGCTTTCCAGGTACCTGGAGGAAAAACAAAGGCATATAGACGCCATTAATGTCCTTGATGAGCAGTTTACCGATATATATGAACCCGATATAAAGGCCGGGCTGGCGGATGGAGGACTTAAGCATCAGGATCCCAAAGTAAGGGAGTTGTACACAGAGCTTAAGGCTTTAATATCCGATGTCCAAAATATCATCAAATCCATACATAGCCAGGAAGTGATCAACAACGCCAAGGCGAAGGAGATTATGGAAGGGTTAAGGAAAAAGATAGGCCATGTACAAATGGGCCAAAGGGGCCATAGTGCCTATACTCAAACCCATAATATCAGCGAAGGTATCTTTATTGACCAGAAAAAATAGACCTTTGGATACCATAGATGTATCCAAGGGTTTTATTATGCCTGTTTTAGGAGGGAACGTATGTATGAAAAATAACTTGGTATTCTATGGAACCAGCGCCGCCGAAGGTATCCCCAGCCCATTCTGTTCCTGTTCGGTATGTGAAAATGCCCGCCGGGAGAAGGGGAAGGAGATCCGCAGGCGATCCATGTTTCGCATCAACGAGGAGGTCTGTATAGATCTTGGTGCGGATGCCCTGCAGCAGGCCATTGAATTTGGCGACTTTACCGGCTTGCAGCACGTTCTGGTGACCCATACCCACGAGGACCATTTTGACTATATGATGATGAATGTCAGGAAAATGGCAATTGAGCGCACCCAGGAACCCCTTCATTATTATTTCACCGACAAGGGCTACGATATCGTTGAGTTTTACCGTCAAAATTCCGTAATCATAAAGGGCATGATTTCAGCACTGGAGGAAAGCGGGATTGTTGCCTTTCACAGGCTGGAGTTTGGAAAGCCCTCCGCTATTGCCGGAATGAAAGTTACACCCCTGCGGGGGAACCACTTTGGCAGCATGGGAGAAAACAGCGCCAACTACCTTGTCCGGCTGCCTGATGGAAGGAAGCTGTACTATGGGCTGGACACTGGATGGTATCTGGAGGAAACCTTTGAAGCCCTTAAAGGTGTAGAGTTGGATATCCTGATCAGTGAATGTACCTTTGGACTTACACCCGGGAGGGGAGAGCGGCCGGACGGACACCTGGATGCATTCAGCTGTATGAATCTGTTTCACGCTCTGGCGGAGCAGAATACAGTTGGCCCGGATACCAATATATACCTGACCCATATAAACCACTACACATCAACCCATAGGGATCTGGAAGCATATTTCGCCGAGCAGAACTTCCCCAGCCCCATTACAGTGGCATGGGACGGGCTGTCAATTATGTAAGAAGCTAAGCCCATGGAACCATGGAGAATCCCGAAATATTGACACATACCGGCTAGTTATATACAATACTTATATTAGATGTAAGGAGGTTTAGTATGGGGAAGAATATAGTACAGAAAATAATAGAAAGCCATCTGGTATCGGGTGAGATGATACCGGGGCAGGAGATAGCAATCAGGATAGATCAGACCCTAACCCAGGACTCCACCGGGACTATGGCTTATCTGCAGTTCGAAGCCATGGGAGTTCCCAGGGTAAAGACCAAAAAGTCTGTCGCATATATCGATCATAACACCCTTCAGGCAGGATTTGAGAATGCCGATGATCATAAATATATACAGACCATCGCGTCCAAACACGGGATCTACTTCTCAAGGCCCGGAAACGGCATATGCCATCAGGTACACCTTGAGAGGTTTAGCAGGCCCGGCTGGACCCTTTTGGGTTCCGACAGCCATACCCCAACCTGCGGGGGTGCGGGAATGCTGGCAATAGGTGCCGGAGGCCTGGACGTAGCCGTTGCAATGGCCGGAGGTCCCTATTATCTTACCATGCCCAAGGTATGCCGTGTGGTGCTCAAGGGCAGGTTAAGGCCCTGGGTTGCCGCCAAGGACATTATCCTGGAGGTCCTGAGGATTTTAACCGTTAAGGGCGGAGTGGGCAAGGTCATGGAATACGCCGGAGAAGGGGTTGCCACCCTGACGGTTCCTGAGAGGGCTACCATTACAAACATGGGAGCCGAATTGGGGGCCACCACATCCATATTCCCCAGCGACGAGGAGACCAGGAAGTTCTTCAAGGCCCAGGGCAGGGAGGATGAATGGGTAGAGCTGAAGGCGGACGAGGATGCCCGGTATGACGAGGAGATCGTAATCGATCTCAGCACCCTGGAGCCCCTGGTAGCTCAGCCCCATAGCCCGGATGCTGTGGACACCGTTGCAAATGTGGGCAGAATAAAGGTGGATCAGGTAGCCATAGGCAGCTGCACCAACTCATCATACCTGGATCTTATGAAGGTTGCCGGGATATTGAAGGGGAAAACCGTACACCCGGACGTCAGCCTGGTTATAGCACCCGGCTCCAAGCAGGTCTATTCCATGCTGGCCAAGAACGGAGCTTTGGCTGACATGATAGATGCCGGAGCCAGAATTTTAGAGAGCGCCTGCGGGCCCTGCATAGGCATGGG
>DGDX01000096.1:0-170 GCA_002385665.1 Firmicutes bacterium UBA3941 | reverse complement strand
CCGGAGGTAGCCGCCATAACTGCCCTGACGGGTTACCTGACGGATCCCAGAACCATCGGGGAATACAAGGACATCGAGATGCCGGAAGAGTTCCTGATAAATGATAACTCCATAATACCGCCGGCGGAAAACGGGGATGAAGTTGAAGTGGTAAGGGGACCCAACATTAA
>DGDX01000001.1 GCA_002385665.1 Firmicutes bacterium UBA3941 | reverse complement strand
TTAAAATCGATAAGAGCATAATAGAGGCCGCAGAAGATTTGGGGGCTAATTCCAGGATAGTTTTTAGCAAGATCATCTTCCCTCTAAGCCTTCCGGGAGTGGTTTCCGGCATTACCATGGTATATATGCCTGCTGTGACTACTTTTGTTATTTCCAGGCTCCTTGGAGGGGGACAATTTCTCCTAATAGGCAATCTAATCGAAGAACTCTTTCTAAAATCAGGGGAATGGGGATTTGGATCAGCCCTCTCCATCATTATGATGATTCTGATCCTGTTTAGTATGGCCATAATGTCCAAATATGAGAAGGAAAATGAGGGAGGTGGGCTACTATGATGCGCCATTTAAAGAGATTATATATCGGCATAGTCTTCTTCTTTCTCTATGCTCCGATACTGATCCTTATGATCTTTTCCTTCAATAAATCCAGGTATATGAGCAAATGGGACGGGTTCAGCCTGAAATGGTACGCGGATCTGTTCAGCGATAGGGATATTATGTCAGCCCTCTATTACACCATCCTGATAGCTGTCCTGTCCACTATCATCGCTACCGTCATCGGCCTTATAACTGCGATCGGTATACACGATATGAATAAGTTTGGTAAAAGCATCATAGTCAATATTTCATACCTTCCCATACTTAATCCGGATATAGTAACGGGAATTTCCCTGATGATGCTCTTTGTCTTTATGAAATTGGAGCCGGGATTTTTAACCCTTTTACTGGCCCATATTACCTTTAATATACCCTACGTTATTTTTTCAATATTGCCTAAGCTGAGGCAGATGAACAAACATCTGTATGAGGCGGCTCTGGACCTGGGTGCTACTCCATTCTACGCCTTCAGAAAGGTAATATTACCAGAAATAATGCCAGGGGTAGTTACCGGAATGATTCTGGCCTTTACCCTGTCCATCGATGATTTTGTTATAAGCTATTTCACCACCGGTGCCGGCGTTTCAAACCTTTCCATTATCATCTATTCCATGGCCAGGGTAGGGATTAAGCCTACTATTAATGCTCTTTCGACCCTATTGTTCATTACCGTTCTTTTATTGCTCCTTATAGTCAATAAGAGAACTACCAATAATACTGGAAAGGAGAAAGTCCTATGAAGAATTTATTAGGTTTTAGACTTATCTGGATAGTGGTGGTTGTTTTAGCCTTTGCCATGATCCTTGCCGGATGTGGACAACAAAACCGTGTAACCCTAAAGGTCTATAACTGGGGGGAATACATGGATAAGAGCGTTATTGATGACTTCGAAAAAGAGTATGGTATAAAGGTCATATATACCACCTATGCCACCAACGAAGATATGTATGTAAGCATGAAGCATGGCGGCAGCAGCTATGATGTCGTGTTTCCCTCCGAATACATGATCAGCAGGATGATTAACGAGGATATGCTCCACAAGATCGATATGAACAATATACCCAACTATAAGTATATAGATGATACCTTCAAGAACCTCTCCTTTGACCCAAACAACGAGTACTCCGTTCCCTATATGTGGGGAACCTTGGGTATAGTATACAATAAAACCATGGTAGATGATCCGGTAGAAAGCTGGGATATCCTTTGGAATGAAAAGTATTCCAAGCAGATCCTGATGTTGGATAGCCAGAGGGATTCCATCGGTCTCACCCTCCAAATGCTGGGGTATTCTATGAACAGCAGGAATATTGATGAATTGGAAGAGGCAAAGGAAAAGCTCATGGAGCAAAAACCCCTGGTCCTGGCCTATGTTGGTGATGAGGTAAAGGATAAGATGGTGGGCGGCGAGGCTGCTCTCGCTGTAGTTTGGTCCGGGGATGCCGTAGCTATGAAATGGGAAAATCCAGACCTGGAGTATGTTCTCCCCAAAGAAGGCGGTAACCTGTGGTTTGATGCAGCAGTTATACCGAAGACCAGTCAACATAAAAAGGAAGCAGAACTATTTATCAACTTCTTGTGTGAACCGGAAATTGCTTTAAGAAACACCGAATATATAGGCTATTCCACGCCCAATAGTGAGGCTATGAAGATGTTGGACGAAGAACTGCTAAACGACAGTACTGCCTATCCCAGTGATGAGGATATTAAGAACGCTGAAGTCTTTGAAGATTTGAGCGATACTCTGGACGTCTATAACAGAATATGGACGGAGATAAAAGCAAAATAGAACAGTTTCAGCTTACAATATATGCTTAATCCTTAGGGCAACTCAATTATTTTTGAGTTGCCCATTTTGATAGATAAGTTTTTCACAATCTATGTAAAAAAATGATAAATTTCATCCATTTAGTAGTTTACTTTACTAAAATATATAGTATAATAGTTATATTATCAATATATGGCCGTAGCCGTATCCTTGCCTGTTTAGTGAATTCTCCAGATCGATGAGATAGACTAATCTATACATATATGTTACGGGAAGACCTATAATTGCAAACCCAGTTAGACCGTTTGAGCATATAATAAATCGATGATTTCTTCGTAACATATAATTTGTTTAATAGGCTGCCCTCAATTTTGCTGAGCAACCTTAAAATATTATAATCTTATGAGGAGGATCTAAATGAAACCAGTATATAATTTTTCACCGGGGCCATCTACATTACCAAAGCCCGTGTTGGAAAAAGCTCAAAAGGAGTTACTTGATTATAAGGGCACCGGAATGTCAGTTATGGAGATGAGCCATCGTTCAAAGATGTTTCAAGATATAGTCGACAGTGCCCAAGAGTTGCTTTCCGAACTTATGGCTATACCTGATAACTACAAAATCTTATTCCTTCAGGGCGGTGCCACCACTCAGTTTTCTATGGTACCCCTAAACTTATTTAGCAAATACAAAAAGGCGGATTACGCCATTACCGGATCCTTTGCCAAAAAAGCTGCACAAGAGGCTGAACGCTTTGGAACTGTTAATGTGGTTGCCTCTTCTGCTGACGAAAACTTCAGCTATATTCCGGATGTAGAGTCGATGAAGGCAAGTCCGGACTCGGACTATTTTCATATTACCACCAACAATACAATTTACGGAACCAGGTTTACCAGTCTGCCTGACACCGGTTCGGTCCCCCTGGTAGCAGATATGTCATCCAATATATTATCTGAGGTTATTGACGTGTCAAAATTTGGCCTCATCTATGCGGGAGCCCAAAAAAACATGGCCCCTTCCGGTCTTACGGTGGTCATCATTCGTGAAGATTTGTTGGGCAATGCCATGGATATTACCCCTACTATGCTAAATTATAAGGTACATGCCGATGCAAATTCCCTGTATAATACACCTACCACCTTTAGTATCTATATGGCTAAGCTGGTCTTTGAGTGGTTAAAGGATCTTGGTGGAGTTCCCGTAATTGAAGAGATCAATAAAGAAAAGGCCAGACTACTCTATGATTGCATAGATAATTCCAATATATATAAAGGAACCGCCAATCCTAAGGATCGCTCTATAATGAACGTAACCTTTACATTACCCAGTGAGGAAATGACCACTAAGTTCGTTAAGGAAGCTGAGAATAATGGATTAGTGACCCTAAAAGGTCATAGATCCGTTGGTGGTATTAGAGCCAGTATCTATAACGCAATGCCTATTGAAGGCGTAAGAGCCTTGGTGGATTTTATGAAAGAATTTGAATTCAACAATAAATAATATGTAATATAATATATAATATCTAAATAGAATATCCACTTTGGCTAGAATAGTACGAACTGAGAAAATCAGTTTAACTGAATGCTGTTATACTGTTCAATTTAGATATGCTACGAAAGGTCTATATAGTAAAGCTTATTTTTCGTAGTATTTGGTCAAGGATAATGTCTTACGTGTACGAATCTCAATATATAACATCTGTCATAGATCATACAGAAAAGAGGATGGAAATGTATAGGATTAGAGTCTTGAATAATATATCACAAAATGGCTTGGAGCTACTTCCCAGTACGCTCTATGATGTATCACCTAATGAGCCTGAACCTCATGGGATCCTGCTTAGGAGCCATAATATGCACGATATGGAAGTACCCTCCTCCCTATTGGCAGTTGCCAGAGCAGGGGCAGGAGTAAACAATATCCCTGTTGACCAATATACCGAAAAGGGAATAGTTGTATTCAATACTCCCGGAGCAAACGCCAATGCGGTTAAGGAGTTGGTTCTGGCGGGAATTTTCCTCTCTTCCAGGAAAATTGTAGAGGGTGTACAATGGGTAAATTCCCTTAAAGGTAAAGGCAATGAGGTTGCTTCTCTGGTTGAAAAGGGAAAATCCAACTTTGTAGGACCTGAAGTCAAAGGCAAAAAACTGGGTGTTATTGGATTAGGAGCTATTGGTGCTCTCGTTGCCAACGATGCTCATGCCATCGGAATGGAGGTTATGGGCTATGATCCCTTCATCTCCGTGCAATCGGCTTGGAGGCTATCCAGGGGTGTACACAGGGCGGATAGTTTGGATGATCTTCTCTCCCAGTCCGATTATGTATCCATCCATATTCCGTTGATGGACAATACGAAGGGGTTTATAAACAAGGAAGTCATATCTAAAATGAAAAAGGGTGCACGGCTGCTGAATTTCTCCCGAGGGCAACTGGTCAATGATGATGACCTGCTAGAAGCAATTGAAAGCGGTCATATCAGCAAATATGTAACAGATTTTCCAAATGATAAGCTACTTGGCGTGGAGAATATTGTAGCCATCCCCCATCTTGGGGCTTCTACTCCGGAATCTGAAGAGAACTGTGCCCATATGGCAGTTACCGAACTTCGCAATTACCTGGAATATGGGAATATCTCCAATTCAGTGAATTATCCGGAATGCGAGCTGGCTCCCGGTACCGATTCAGTACAGAGGATAACCGTAGCTCACAAGAATATACCCAATATGGTGGGTCAAATAACCTCACGCCTGGCTGCTGAACACATCAATATCTCCAATATGATCAACAAGAGTAAAGGCAATTACGCCTATACCATTTTGGATTTAAATACTATGGTTGGGGATGATATCTTGGAAGAACTCTCGACTATTCCCGGGAATATCAGGGTGCGTTCGATACAGTTAGAAAACCATAATTACAACAAGTGATTGTCATCCGTATAACAACAAGTTCATTTCTTAGGCAATGAACTGCTGATAAGCAAATGATATCGATATAGGTGATGAAACCATAAGTATAGCCGCTGAGATTAGAAAATAATCAGCGGCTTTTATATTGGCAATTTATATGGTCAAATATATCCCAGGGATATAGGAGTGGTGGTAAACTTACAAAGGTCATATCCTCCCTTAGGGTAGGATGAACCAGGTTTATTTTAGTGGACCAGAGGGCAATCTGCTGGCCCGGCTTATTAAAATGGCTACCATACCTTTGATCCCCATAGAGGGGATGACCTATGGCTGCGAATTGCACTCGTATCTGATGGGGCCGTCCTGTGTGTAGATCTATTTCAACCAGGGCCATATTAGATGCCTGTCCTACCACCTCATAGTCCAACACGGCTTTTTGGGCTCCCTTAATACTGCTATCAACTACGGTAACCATATTCTTTCGTCTATCCTTTATTAGGTAGTGTACCAGGCCTTGCTTTGACTTTATTTGGGGTATTCCATGGATGACTGCCATATATCTTTTACCAAACTCCCTGGCCCGTATTTGCTGGGAAAGTCTGGATGCAGCTTTTGAAGTCTTGGCAAAAACCATCGCACCCCCCACTGGACGGTCCAACCTATGTACTAAGCCCAGATATACATTACCGGGCTTATGGTATTTCACCTTTATATATTTCTTTAGATGGGTCAATATGTCCTTATCCCCGGACCTATCCTGCTGGGACGGCATATTGACCGGCTTGTCCACTACCAATAGATGGTTATCCTCATATATAATTCTTATATCCTCATAGTATGTTTGACTCACCGGGACTCTCCTTCGTTTATTACTTCTTCTTCTTGTTCCTGAATAGCGAGATGCCGCCGAAACCGCTTATGATGGCGATATAAAAGCCAAAATCATAAGCCCATCCGTTGTTAAATACCTCATAGACCCGAATTCTGCTATCCAATATCCCTAATATCAGTGAAATGGGTGCTATCCAACCATGCCAGATTCCCCATAGGAAACCAGCAGGCCTTTCTCTGGTATTCCGCCCATCTCCGGGCACACATCCCGATAACAACAGGATGATAATTATTACGGAGAGTACAGAACATAGGAGCCTAAGACGTCCCCTTCTCATCATATCCTCCCCCCTAATCTCATTAGTCCAGCTTTATATGACAATAACCATTGGGATTTTTCTTAAGGTAGCTTTGGTGGTATTCCTCAGCGTCATAGAAGCAGGAAAGGGGCTCAATTTCCGTAACTATGGGTCTAGTATACTTTATCTGCTCACGGTTAAAGCTATCCACTATGGTGCTTAAATCTTCTTCGTCTATATAATAAATACCGGTGCGGTACTGCCTTCCAATATCATTACCCTGCCTGTCCCGTATGGTAGGATCGATAACGCTCCAGTATTTATCAAGTAATTCCTTTAAGCTTATCCTATCTTCGTCATATCTTACATAACATGCCTCTGCATGGCCTGTAGCCCCGGTACACACATCTTCATAGCTTGGGTGAGCAAGAGTTCCGTTGGCATATCCCACCTTGGTATCAATAACCCCCGGGATCCTTGACATATACTCCTCTACTCCCCAAAAACATCCTCCTGCCAGTACTATTTCCTTCATGAATTGCCTCCTTTTCGAGTTAAACGGTAGATTACACGCCCATGCATTTGATATAACCATATCTTGGGTTAGCTTAAAGCAAACCCCTTTCTGCAAAGCTGGTATACCTATCCCCCGCAACTATAATATGGTCTAAAACCTTTATGGAAATACTATCGAGGGCAGTAATAATCTTTTGGGTGACGCTGATATCAGCCCTCGAAGGGTTTAGACTGCCTCCCGGGTGATTGTGGGCAAGTATAACGCTGCTGGCCTGGTGTCTAAGAGCGGTTTCCACTATAAGTCTGGGATATATGGCAGCTTCATTGATGGTTCCCTCATGAACCATATCGGCATAATTTACCCTGTTCTGTGTATCCAAGCAGATAACATAGAAAACCTCGTAAATGTGCCCCACCAATAGGGATATGGCGTATTCTCCTGCCTTTGAAGAACTGTTGATTATTGGCTTATCACCCCATTTACCCAAGAAGTATCTTCTGGATAGGGATGGGATGAGTGAAACCAGGACGGCGGTATTCTCCGAGACCTTACACCTTCTTGCTATATCCTTGGCATCGGCTTCAAAGAGCCCTGCCAGGGATCCAAATTCCTTAATCATCCTATGAGCCAAGTCGTTGGTATCCATCCTGGGAATGGCATAAAATAATAGAAGCTCTAGTACCTGATGGTCTTCAAAGGCATCCAATCCTTCTGATAGAAATCTTTGTCTTACCCTTTGCCTATGGCCTGCATGAAGATTTTTACTCATAGATACAATTAGTCCTTTCGGCAATTTCGTTGTTATAAAATTAGTTCTACAATACCAGCCAAATTCCTTCAAAATACGTGAACTATTTATAATTTACATATTGCGCTGGTTCATTAGCTGGACAATATCTATCTTCCGACATCGATTTTGAAAAAACTAAGGCTATGGAATGCAGAAAAGAGCCCCCAGGTTTTTACCCCAAGGGCTCCCTTTATATAATCCCCCCAATGGGGCGGGGATTATTGTATGTGGCTACTTTTTTCTCTTCCAAGCAATCCCAATGCCAAGCCCCAGCAATCCTAAACCCAGGCCATAGAACCCCATGGGTATTACATCCCCGGTCTTAGGCGGGAACGGTTTATCCGGATCCTTGGGCTCGTCGGGTTCTTCGGGTTCCAATTCATCCGCTTGGGCAGTGAATATCCATTTTACATCCACAGATTTGCCTTGGAATTCATTACCTGTTTCCGATCCCGGAAGATGAACCACCGCTCTTAACTTCTCCGTCTCGTTCAGGTCAAACTTACCTAAACTAATATTTGTTGCTGCAAACCCTGCCATAGATCCTGAATAGACTTCCCTTTCACCAATATATACAGCCAACATCAGTTGTTTAAAAAGATCGGCTTCTTCTTCGCCGGGAGCCACACCTACCCTCTCGGCTCGCATAAAGAGTTCATAGGGTCTTACATATCTATTCTTAATAGTTATATTTGCTTCATGGGTGTCCCCTGGGTTTAAATTCGTAAGATTGAAGAGCCTATCAGTCTCCATTGATAGTTCCAGACCCTTATCGTTGCCGATGAGTTCAACATCAGCGGCTAGAGCCATGGAAGGTGCAAATGCTGAGAACAATAGCCCTATAGTCAGCATACAAAAGCCCAGGTTGGTTATAATTCTTTGCAGGCTTAATAGCATAGACTACACTCCTTCCTAGAGTGTTTCATTTTAGGTAACAGATACTTTCTGCTACATATCCGGTTTATGTTTATTAGGATTCAGCTACAATAGGTTCCCATTTTTCCGGGTCTATCCCCCATTCTTCCTTTATCGCATCATGGGAGGCCTGGATAGCCTCGGCCTTTACTGTAATTGTGAAGGTCGCGCCTTGGTATTCATTACCCATTTCCTTTCCTTCAAAACATACACCGTCAATGAGATAGTTGGTTTTATCCCGTGTGGTCACTATGTGTTTATAGTAATACCAGTCTCCTATTTTCACCCAATCTGTTTCCCAACCGTCTACTAGATAGGTTACAACCCCTTCTACGGGTAACTCAGGGTTGAATTCCGCATTTAACTTAACCCTAATATATGCATTCTTAGTGCCTGTATTTTTTACATATACCTTCTTGTAGTAACAATCACCAGGGTTAACGTTTTGTGCTCTGCGTCCATTAAATATGTCCACTAATTTTATATCTACAGTACCGGCCTTAAAGGTGTTAGTCACTTCTTTAGATTCAGCTGTAAACCATGCCATGGTACCCCCTATGGCTAGTAGCCCTACCAATATTGTAGTCATAATAATGGCTATCTTTTTTCTCATCATAAATCCCCCTTAATTTTTTGCTATAGATTTATATGAATATCCCAGATGTAATCAGGATAAAAACATATAAATGTACTCATCATTTAGGCAAGTCTCTAACACAAATCGCTGAATACAGTCCTATCAGGATTCCCTGGTACCTGCCCAGGCTTTATCAGCCTCAAAGGGCAGGACATCAATTCCCCATACATCCACCCATGCTCTGTGACTGGCCTGAACCCCTTCCGCTACCACTTTAAGGGTGAATGTTTTACCGGTATATTCAGCGCCCAATTCAGTAAACTCAACCTCTGCCAGTAGTTCACTGGTCACCTGACCTTCAGTCAAATAGTATTTAAAGTAGTAGTAGCCGTCATCCCCCTTTATCCAATCATCATTATCTGCCAGGATCAATTTGACATTGGACACCGGAAGGTTATGATCGCTCCATATGGGGATTAATCTGACCCTTACGTATGTTCTTTTTGTCCCTAAACTCTTAACGCTAACGGCTTTATCATAGGATTGAATTTTTACATCTGTGATGTTCTTAAAACTATTCTCCACTACCTCTACTCCAACAGTGCCCATCTTAAACTCATTAGTGGCCTCCTTGTTAGCTGAAAACCATGCCAGACTCCCGCTGGTTGCCAATAATGAAATTAAGACAATAGTCAAGATAAAGACATATTTCTTTTTCATAGGCATCCTTCCCTATAATGATTTAATCCACTTCTTGTGAATCTCCGGGACCGACAATGGGTTGTTTGTGAGCTTCAAAATTCCCCTCCTTGTAGGCCAGGAGCTTTGGTACAGCAAGCCATACTACCCCTAGCATCACTACAGTAACCATTCCCTTAACAGTACTCAAAAATCTGAACAGCCGGCCTATAAGGGGTATGATAAATACAACTTTCCCTATTAATCTATCCCCATCAAGAGGCATAGGATCGTCGGTATTATTGGCATCCCCCCTTGTTATGAAGGACTTTCCGTTGTCTATGACTTTAACTATCCTATGAGTAATCCTGGTGGATTCATTCCTTCCATAGTAGGTCACTATGTCCTTCTCCTTAACATCCTGGGGCTCCAGCTCTTTAACTATTATCATAGAATCCTGTCTGATGGCGGGGCTCATACTGCCACTGTCTACAAAGTACATCCGGTAACCCAATAGAGCCGGTTCTCTACCTGTGAATCTGGATTGGGCCGTGATGCAGATAAGGCCTGTCATGAGGATGATATAGGCGGCGAATAGTATATCCCTGGATAGTCTCATCGCCTTTTTAAACCACTTGCTATTTCTGTCTACCCTCTTGCCCGCTGATCTCGGCACCATTCCCATCACTATTTCACCCCTAGTACTGTAAAATGATTGTCTTTCCGGTCATCATCATAGAACCAGCCATCATTGGTACGCTCATTGGTTATAGTCACAGTGCTAATCTTATTTTGCATATTCAATGTAATAGTTTTGGATGATATGGATTTTTGAGTAAAATTCATTGGTACTATTTCCTCTATGGTGTACTCCCCATATTTTAAGCCTGCGAGGGTAGCTTGAGTCCCCGGGGTTAGGGTCACTACATAGACCTTGCGGTCATCCCCATCCGGTCCATAAATGAAAATATCGAATACCCTTGAACCGTCTTCGTCGGAGCTATTGTTGCTAAGCTCTTTTATTATGGTTAGTTCCCCGTCATCGATTCTTTCATAGATAAATGTTATTCTTGCGCTTGCATAATATCTTGTTTGCCCATCTATTACTTCCTCTATGGGTTCTACCTCGCCTAACAGGTTACCATCCTGATCCCATTCTCTAGGTACATCAGGACCCAGTTCCATCCCGTTATGCACTATTTTTATATCCACTAGCTCATAGCCAACCCCATTCTTTACGTACACCGGGTGTACACTATAGCGAAAGTAGTCACCAACATATTGGGGTTTTTTCAAATGACCTGATTGGTATATATCCAGCTCCACTGATGATTCCCTGTCGTATTTATGATATACCTCCAATTCGCTATCGATATCAACTCTTGTTTCATCATCAATATTATGTCCCCCGGCACCCACATCAATTGTTATATAGAATGGCAAAGTTAAAGTTTGTCCCGGTATTTTTACTACTGACCATCTTTTACTGTTGTCTTTGTCAAGGTGATCCTTGGCCTTCCCGTACTCTTCCCCACCAATTATTAACTCGTAATCGCCATCTGCCCTGTCAACAATAAGGTTACCCTTATCTTTAGAATATTCGTAACCATTAAACGTTATCTTGTTGACAGGTTTTGTATCAAGAGAAACAATTGCAAGGTATGTATCATAGGAGCCGTTATTTTTATGCATCCAGGCGTATATTACCCCTGTATGTTGATTTATCGAATCCATTTTTAGACCCATTACACCGGTGGTTGCTGGATAATCAGTCGCCAAAGCCATTAAACCTATATCTGCTGATTTGCCTTCATCCTCACTTACTACCTCTGGAGACTCTGTCGTATTCTCTGAATTATCCATCACTTCTTCAACCGTATCTTTCTCACGAAGTGATTCCCTTATCTCAACAGAAAAGCTTGCCTCAGCTTCAACTTCTGTTTCCCCCAATATACAAGTTGCCTTTACCTTGTTCTCCAAGGTACCTAGCTGGTATGCTGAGGGAATTGTATAAACCTCCTTTAAAGTTAGCTCCTCCCCTACATCCAGATCTCCTAATGTTTTTTCTCCTAACAGCTCATCGGTCAGTAGTAGATCTGTCAAAGCCATATCCCCGGTGTTAATTATCTTTACTGTATATTCAATAATCTCTCCCGGAAGATAATGTTCCTTAAGGGTTACCACGTCTACACTTAATCCTGGCTTTGATGGTTCTTCTATAGGTGGGTTTACCGTTTCTGCAACAATTCCTGTACCCATAGTAAGAAACATGGTAAGAATCTGTACAAGTATCCCCGCGGTTCTTATTAAATTTTTCATCTATCATTCACCTCCTATACTCTTAATTTGGCTGACTTGGGATATGCTCTTCTTCTAATCAGATTTATTCTTCAAACCTTTGATTTAGAATTGAATATTGAAATTCATTTTGGTTTACAATGATTATAGGACTGTATGAGGTTTCTTGCTTCCCTCTGGAGTGTACTTATGCTGCTACATAAGGGTAGTCTTGGATTATGCCGATAAGTGGATCTTTAGTCTACTTCTTTCCCATAATTTATTGCGTTTA